>CAXNGM010000212.1:0-4812 GCA_964201695.1 Bacteroidia bacterium
ACCGTTTCAGGAACTTTAAACGCGAGTTCTATGATTCGCATGAATGGTGTTGCAAGCGATGGTGGAGTGACTAAACTTTATCCAGCTAGTGCACACGACTTTACTTTCCCTGTTGGTGTAACCTTAAAATACACGCCTGCTCGAATCAATGTTACTTCAAATTCAGTGGCTGGTGCAGTTACTATGAAATTGGGCAATGTGAAGCATCCAGCAACCACTGATGTGGCAAATAAAGAATTGTCTTTTTATTGGAGCACTTCGGCAACTGGATTTAATCCGGCTACCACGCTAACTCATACATATAACTACCTCCAAACCGACGCTATTAATGGTGTTGAAGCAAATTACAGAACGGGTCGTTATGTGAACAATGTTTGGAATCCGCAATTTGGAATTGCATCAACAGTAAACACAACATCCAACACCATGACACTTTCGGGTGTAAATTATTTCGATGGAGATTTTACTGCAGGTGAGCAATCAGAATTTGATCAACTACTTGTATTCTATAGCCGTAATGTAACATTAGGTGGTAATTGGAACGATGCAAACTCATGGTCAACTGATCCAATTCTAACACATGCTGGAGCAGCAGCAGGAACTGCACCAACGTTCAACTCGGTAGTTATTGCCGCAGGTCATACCGTTACTGCAACTACCAATGGCGTTTCTTCGCCAACTGCACAATTAGATGGAACATTGAACTTAGGAAATTACATTGGCCATAATTTGGGAACGGTAACAGGAACAGGAACGGTTCAATTAGCAGCAACTGCTTTAAATCAATTTATTTTCCCAGCTGGTTCTTTTGCTTCATTTGTAACATCAGGAGGCGGAACAATAGAATACACGAGTGCAACCGCAACGTCATCTTTACCATCTCAAGGTATTTACAACAATCTTGTATTTAATGGGGCAGGTGCAAAATCATTGTTTAATTCCGACATCACGGTAAACGGTAATTTAACGATCAATTCAGGGACTATTTCAAATCCTAATAACAGAAGCATTTCTTTGAAAGGTAATTTATCTAACCTAGCTGGAACCGCAGCAATGCAATTAGGAAGTGTTGGAGGTTTACAATTAACTGGTGGAGCTCAGTCATTAACAGGAGCAACAACATTGGGTAAATTAACCGTTAATGGTGCAGGTATTAAAACATTGAATAGCTCCCTTACCATCGATAATCAACTAATCTTTACCAATGGAATTATCCAAACTGGAGCAAACCAAGTTTCGCTTTCGCTTGGTGCACTTTCAAGTGGTGCTTCAGCATTGAGTTATGTAAATGGCAATTTCAGAAAAGTAATTTCTGCCAGTACAGCACTGAGAACGTTTGAAGTAGGTGATGCCATCACTTATACGCCTATTACTTTACAATTTAATGGAAACACCAATGCAGGTGGATCAATTACTGCATATTCTCGTGCGGGAGATCATCCATCATCTGCATCTGCAGGTATTGACGGTTCTAAATCGGTGAATCGTTATTGGGGTTTAAGCAATTCGGGTGTTACCGGATTTACAGATATCAGCTCAACTTTGAATTTTGCAAATTCTGATTTAGATCCTGCTGTTAATCCAAGCAATTTGGTTGCTGCCCGCTACAATGCTCCTACATGGACAACCGCTACAGTTGGAACCATATCCGCAACGAGTTTGCAAATTACAGGATTGACAACTTTGGGTGAATTTCAATTAGCAGAACCATTCTCTTCAGGTATTACATGGACGGGTTCTGTTAATACAGATTGGAATAACCCAGGAAACTGGAATCCGAACAACGTTCCAACGAGTTCATCGGATGTATTGATTCCTGTTGCAGCTAACCAACCTTCATTTTTAACACCAGGAAATGGTCTATTGCGAAATATGGTCATTCAAACCGGCGCTATACTTACCATTCCAATAGGTTATCAATTAATAGTAAGCGGTAATTGGTCTGGTGTTAATGCACAAGTAACAGGCGGTGGAAAAGTTCAATTTACTTCACCAGTAGCTATCCATTCTGGAACTACTGCTTTTGGATGCATCGTTTCTGTAGCGACAGGTGCAGTATTAACAACTGGTAACACGTTAACGCTAACAAATGGATCTTCTTTAATGCATGGTGTTGGAACTATTGGAGCAGGTGGTTCGGTGGTTGGTTCGGTTCGTATCCGCAGAACGGGTGCTACCGGAAATTTAAGTTATAACTACTGGTCATCACCTATTTCAAATGCAACATCAAGTGTTTTAGGTTCTAATAGATACATGTACAACCCATATGCTGCATCTGGTTCTAACATCATTGGGTTATTAACCGGATGGGTAAATGCGGGTAACTTATTAACTCCAGGTAGAGGTTATATTGCAACAGGTACAGGCAGTGCCAATTTCTTTGGAGCCGCAAATAACGGAACAATCAGTTATGGTCCTTTAATGGTTGGTGGATTTACTAGCTTTAATCTAATCGGAAATCCTTATCCAAGTGCTATTAGTGCATCCAGTTTTGTTGCAGCTAATCCTGATATTCAAGGAGGTGCATTGTATTTCTGGGATGATGATAACAGTAATGGATTGGGCTATTCTGGCTCCGATTACGGAGTGTGGAATGGAATTGGTTTCGTAGCTCCTAACAGTGGAAAAACATTTAGCGGCGATATTGCTTCATGTCAAGGTTTCTTTGTTCAAGCATTGGATGAAACGCCTATTACATTTACTAATTCCATGCGAACTACTCAAAATTCAGCATTCTTCGATGCATCCATTTTGGAGCGTGTTTGGGTAAGTGTAACCACTCAAGCAAACGATTACAACGAAACATTAATTGCTTTTAAAGGAGACGCAACCGACAGTGTTGATGAAAATTACGATGCTGTGAAATTAAAAGGAAATCTGAATATTGCCATGTTTACGAAAATTGGAAACGGCGATTATGCAATCAATGCTTTATCCGAGTTGAATTCCGATAAAATGATTCAGATTGGTATTGAAGCAATTGCAAATGGTCCTCAAACTCTTCGTTTAAACCAAATCGATAACCTTCCTGAAACAGCTCAAATCATTTTGGAAGACAGGAAATTGGGTGTTTTCCAAAACCTTCGTAACAATCCAGATTATGCGTATACGTTCGATACCACAACGGATGTATTGCGTTTCCGCTTGCATTTCAAACCGGAAGTAATTTTGCTTGCTGCAACCGAAAGTTGTGTTCAAAACGACGGTGAAATCATCATCAATAGTGCATCTGCATCCACTTGGAATTATTCTGTGACCAATCAAAACGGGGAAACAGTTTCGGAAGGCACGAACTTTAGCGGAAGCCAAACCATTCATAATTTAGCTGGTGGATTGTATTTCGTGTCGATGAATAATCAATTTGGAAGCAACATCAATCAAGCAATTGAAGTAACTGAGGGCGCTGCAATAACTGCAACCATTGGATCGAACGGAACACAATTCCCAATATATGATGCAACAGTTGTGTTTAATGCAACAGTTCAAGGTGCTAGCGATATGACTTGGGACTTTGGCGATGGAACTATTGTAACAGGTGTTCTTAGTCCAGTGCATGTGTATACTGCGCCAGGAACTTACACGGTAACGTTTATCGCTTCTAACGCAACGTGTATGGATGTTAAAACAACGTTCATCACCGTGCAAGATTTCACAACAGGAATAGATCAAGCGGGCACGGAAGTGTTCTCCATATTCCCGAATCCGGCAAACGCCATTACCGATATTCGCCTTCGTTTACCTGAACGTGAAGAAGCTTTGATAATTAATGTTTTAGATGCAGCTGGAAAACTAGTAAAAACCTTCAATTTCAACAGCGTAGAAAAACAAGCAAGCTTGCAAATCAATGTTGAAGATTTGGCAACTGGTGTGTATCAATTATTGCTCACCGGAAATTCATACAGTTCATCGGCTCGCCTCAACGTAGTTCGATAATTGAATAATCATTCCATAAAAAAAGAGGCTAATTTTCATTAGCCTCTTTTTTTTGCGATTAACTTTTCCTAACTCTCTTGCCTCTTACTTTTTCAAACTAAAACGAACTGGCATTTTAAATCGAACAGGAACTTTTTGTCCGCCTTGAATTCCTGCTTTCCAAATAGGCATCTTTTTCACAACCCGAATTACTTCATCATTAAAACCTATCGATGGCGAACGCAAGATTTCAATTTGATCAATTGCTCCATTGCTATTCACTACAAACGAAACAAAAACAACACCCGTAATGCCATTCTCACGCTCGTAAACTGGGAAATGTAAATTCTTACTAAAGAATCCAAAAAGTGCTTCTTCGCCTCCAGGAAATTCAGGCATTACTTCAGCAACATCCATTGCTTCTGGTTTTTTTCCTGAACCGCCACCCTCCGGATCCTTACCTTTTCCATCGCCACCACCAATAGGCAAAACAGGACCTGGACCACCTTTCCCATTGGGATTGTATTCGGCACTATCGTTCTTGATTTCCTTTTTATCAGGTTGAATAATTGGAGTAACTGTAGGTGTTGGAGTAATATTTTGCTTGTTTAATTTATCGGAACCTGATGGAGGAAGGACATTTTTCTCAGACGACTTAGGCGCTTCCGGTTTATCAGGAAGTTCAATTTCAAGGATTTTAAATTCGTGCTTCTCTGCCAATTTTTTATTGATGTCTGCAATAGAAGGAACATAACTATTACCCGTTAAATACATGGCGGTAACAATGGAAAGTACAAAACCGGCTGAAAAGAAAAAACCGGTGATTACATTGCGGTCATAATCGCGGCGAATGGCAAATGCACCATAAGCGCGATTGCGGTTTTCAAATACAATCTCATC
>CAXNGM010000213.1:0-4758 GCA_964201695.1 Bacteroidia bacterium
ATTTTCTGGGCGTACTTCGAATACAAAGTGTCTACAGCATGGCTTTGGCGAAAGAATGGCCGAGAGATATTTCGAATTCAAAAAGACAAAGCTGAATTGCGTTTCGAACGACCTAGAGGTGGAAAAAGCAATGAATTTAATCCATCAGAAATCGTTAAAATTTCAAATCTTGAACCTCAAAAAGGACTTTTTATAAAAAATTATTTTTCTTCCTTTTGGGTTGTTGGTGGAGAATCAATTTCGATAGAATACCAAGGCAAATTGTATCTTTTTGGAAGACAAATTTCACAGCAAGATGCAGAACTGATTATCCGCAAAATTAAAAACCGTTTGAAAATTTAATTGGTTGTATCAGGTCTGAATTGCCGATTTTGTATACTGTCTAAAATCTCCTTGTTACGCACTTCCCAATATTGATTCCAAGTGACGAGAGAATCTTGAACGAGACCATGCGATTTATTGCTTGAAGGATGATGTAGTTTTTCGAGTAACTGCAAAGCTTTTCGTTTATCTCCAGATTCCAATGCCGAATGAATTGATTGGTCTAATTCGATAAGATCCAGGTGTTTGTTCTCATCCTGAAATCGTTCTACATAAAGGTAAATTGAAACAAAAAGTAAAATTGGTGTAACTATCCTAAAAAGCCAGGTAGTCCATGGAGTATTTTTTTTATCTTTCATCACACATCTGCATACCAACCTATTCTAAACCGACCATTTTCGGTATAATGATACGATTGCATTGTAGCTGAATATTTAATTGGAGCCCTAAGTTGGACTCTCATGAAACTGATATAATTATGAAGCGATCTGTTGGACATACCCATTTTAATAGCAAATGTAGTAGGCGTGCCCGTGGCATTTCTTCGAATAAGCATATCCATTCGTTCAATCTTGTTCAAATCCATATTTTGCAAAAATGAGTCCTTTCACTGAAAATTATTTTCAGTCAACAGAACTTACTTTGAATAAACGAATAAATATAAATAATATACCAAGTGGGATGAATAATTTAGAAAATGACGAACATCTATCAAATTCACCGCCTGACATCCATGCTAATCATAATGAGCAGGCCAATTTGAGCAACTGGTATATAATTCACATGCCCGAACTTCTTTTCCTTGCCTACCATATTGTTGAAAATGAAGAAGATGCGGAAGATATTGTTTCTGGATTTTTTGAAAAAATAGTACGATTGACGAATGAAAATAGTCATTCATTAGTACTTAGTTCAGATTTTGACCTTTTAGGATATTTTAGAATTTCAATTAAAAATGCATGCCTTGATCATTTAAGGAGAAAGAAGATAAAAATTAAAATTCTTTCACATTTAGAAGACACACTTCAATATTGGAAACAACCCGAAGTGAATGCATTGATGGAAGATGAGCGCATTGAATTTTTACTTTTAAATTTACCTTTGCGAGAGCGTCAAATTTTTAAAATGCATTTAGATGGCATGAAAAACCATGAGATATCTGCTGATCTTGTGCTGTCAGAAATTACTGTTCGAAATACATTGCACAATGCACGCAAACGTATTCGCAGCATGTGGAAAACATTTATGCTTTAATTATGGAAAACACCAAATCTATTCATGGGTTCCCCGATTGGACTGAATTAAAAATGCTGTTCAGCGGAAAACTATCACTCAAAGAAGAGAAGTCAATCATCATGCGCATTCAAAAATATCAACCATTGGATGCTGCAGCTGTTGGATTAAAGACTTGGCTTGAAGAACATGAATACAACATTAAAGCAGCATACAAATGGACGCAGCTTGCTATAGAACGAACTCCTATCATTAAGAAAAAATAAAAAAGCGAGCATTGTTATTTTTAAAAATGCCTAAAAAATGTTACGCTCATTGCTTTGAAATCCCTGAACTTCATTCATTCTAATATTTCCATAGCTTTACAAACATTTAACACATCAATATTACATGTCAGATATTCGGATTGGATCTAAAGTGCGTTTGTTAAATGAAGTAGGCGAAGGCATTGTAACCGGTTTCAACAAGCAAGGATTGGCCTTGGTGATGTTGGAAGAAGGATTTGAGATTCCATACCTTCCCAAGCAACTCGTGGTTGTGGGAGGTATCTCAAATACTAATACGACTTCCGAAACCAATACACATGCAGGGTATCAGGCAACATCCTTAAACGAGTCGGTTTATCTAGGTTTTGTTTTGGAGGGTATCGTGAAAGATCAACCTAAAATTTCGGCGCGTATTTTAAATCAACGAAAAGAGTCATTTCTATTTGCATTATACAGCGAAACAGACCGTGTTTTTACCTTGGAGTGCAGCGGTGAACTTGGAGGAGGCAGCAGCAAAACATTCTTTACAGGAATTCTACCCGAACTCTTGAATCGCGATCGTTTTTACATGCAGTTGCAACCTCTAACCGGGAATACTTCAGTCATTCCATCGCAGTGGTCGGGTTATGTGAAGCACCAAACACCCGCAATGATTGAGCCTGCAACATGGCCGCAACAAGTAGTGTTTTCAGAACGCGCTTTGCTCATTGAAATCTATCCTGAAAAAGGCGGAAACCAGAGTAAAACGCCAAACAAAGATGCAATCATTCGCAAACCCACCACACTCTCACAAGACTGGCTTTTAAAGCAAGGACGAGATGGAAATTACGAAGTGGATTTACACATTGAAGAATTATTGGAAGACACCGCCGGTATGGACAATGCCGAAATAATTCGTTATCAATTGAAGCATTTTGAGAAATGCATGGATGAAGCCAAACGTCGCCCAATTAAACGCTTTATAGTGATTCACGGTGTTGGCAAAGGCAAACTGCGCGATGAAATACGCAAACTGTTGAAAGCCGATTCCATTGAACATTATGACGCAGCTCTCTCAAAATACGGCTATGGAGCCACCGAAATTTTAGTTAAATAATCTCAAACAATAAACACTTTCTCAATGAAAACAAGAATACTATTACTAACGCTAATTTTTCAAACAGGATTAGCATTTTCACAAGTGAATACCCGAAACGAAGATGATGTATTAAACTATTTAATGCGCAATACATTTTACACAACGGAACTTGGTGAGAATACCGTTTTTATTAATTACGATGAAATAAGTTTATACAATACTTACGGTTTGATTGTGAGCAACAGCAATGGTGATAAACAATACTTCATCAACGTTTCGGTGCAAATTGGTGCTTATTCTGCTGAAGTTACAAGTATGGGTTTAGATGGAAGAAACTTCAATTTTGAAGTAAGTTCGAGTGGTCAAGTAAGTGTTGAGAGTGTTGTTTTTCGCAGGAAGTAGAAAATGAGGTATTTACTCGATATACAAACCAATGGAATAATCGAAATTCAAATTTGTGCCATTGATAGAAATAACGATTTGTTATAAAGCGGGTAAAATTGTCAATTAAATATTTTTAATAATTTTGAAGAATAAATATTTAATTATTGATATATGCATTTCCTAATTGGTATTATTATTTTGATTTTTTTAATAGGGCTGATTTCTCGATCTAAGGGCGATGGCTTTCTTGATACACTGAGTTCTGGATGCGGGACAACAGTCCTTATTATAGTTATTATAGCCATTATTGTTATTTTTTTAATATCATCATCATAGATTGTTGATTTATTTTTGAAATTCGATGTGCAAACTTATTTGGTTCTTCAGTAAATAGGACAATGAATTATCTTGAATAAAAAAAGCCGTTCTTAATAGAACGGCTTTTAAACAGAGTTAATTATTGTTATTCCTTTACAAATTTCTTGATAATGTAATTAGCATTATTAACTTTTACTTCAGCATAATATATTCCGGAAGTTAAGTTTGAAATATCAAGAATTTCACTTTGTTGAGAATCGCTTATATTCTTATTCATGACAACGTTTCCTAACATGTTGAAAATTCGAATCGAGCTTAATTTCTTTCCATTAATTGATAATGTAATCTGCTCTTTTGCAGGAGATGGAAATATTGATAAGTTATTATCAACTGTAATATCCGAAACACCAAGAGTAAAAGGCGTAATACCATGAGCGGTAAAAAATGGATCAAAGTCATCAGCTGTTCCAATTGGCCAGATGTCTTGTTCAACAATTGAAAGATCAGGTGCTATCAATATCATTGTTGGGTATGCAGTGATACCATAAGTAGCACTAAAACTTTGTGGGCCACCTGTAGCACTACCTTCTGTACCACTTATTCCTTTTGGATATGGGCCCGTTGGATTCATGTATGTTGATTCCCAAGATTGCATCACTGCATTGTTATCATCACGATTTATTGATACAAAATACACTTGAGCATCTGGATTATTTGCTCCATACGTCATAAACGCTTCATGTAATTTAGGTGCTGTATTTTGGCATGGCCCACAATTAGTGAAAAAGAAGTCAATTAAAACATACTTACCTTCACCCAGTTTAGAAAATAAGTTAAATGAGTTTCCTTCAATATCTTTTGCCGTAAAATCAACAGCAGTGGTCAATGTTGTCTGCGCATTTATTGCAATTGAACAGAAAGTCAACATACAAAGTATAATTTTTTTCATCAGATTTTTTTTAATAAATGAATTGATTAGGGACAAATATGATATAAATAATTAGTTCAGCCAAAAAATATGAAGTGTTCTTTAAATTCCTACTGATTAAGAATTAAAGAATTATTAGATTCTTTGTTTATTTTCTGATTTTAATTGAATCACCACTCTGATTTCTTTGCTTTCTTCGATTCTCGTGGATCGCGAATGGTGAAGTTTCT
>CAXNGM010000214.1:0-4737 GCA_964201695.1 Bacteroidia bacterium
ACAAAACGGATATCTGATTTGCACAAAGAGGTCAATTACTATGCATTAACAAAGCTATAATATTGCATGCTTAAATAAGCAAATCAATTAATAACTGGTTGAATTCTAGAATAACTGGTTGGTATTTGATACAAATAAAAAAAGCCGTCCAAAAATGAACGGCTTTGCAAATAAATCCAATGTTGATTAAGGGAAAACGCCCAAAGAATTATACGACTGTGCAATTTTCTTGATTGCTACAACAAAAGCGGCTGTTCTTAAATCTGGAACGCCTTTTCCATTGTGAAGCTCATCGCGAATTGCGAGGTAAGAGGAAATCATCGTGTCTTCAAGACCAGAATAAACAAGTTCTAGCTCATCCGCTCCGCGTTGAATCATTTCTTTTTGAGCTGGAGATGCTGTATTTCCCGTCATTTCTTCAACATACGAAATCATGCTGCGGCCCATTCCTTCTTCCCAACGTTTTCCAAGTCGTCCAAAACGAACGTGACTCAAGTTTTTCAACCATTCGAAATAAGAAACAGTAACACCACCTGCATTCAAGTAAATGTCTGGGATAATATAAATTCCTTTTTTGTTAAGGATTTCTTCTGCTTCTGCAGTAACAGGACCATTGGCAGCTTCTCCAATAATTTTACACTTAATGCGGTCTGCATTTTCAATGTTGATTTGATTTTCCAATGCAGCAGGAATCAAAACATCGCACTCTAATTCTAAAGCAGCTAATTTATCAATAGTTGTTGTTCCAGGGAAATTTAAAATGCTTCCTGTTTTGTTGCGATGCGCTTCAAGCGCCATTGGATCAATTCCATCTTTATTTAAAATGGCTCCATCCCACTCGGCAATTGCAATAATTTTTCCACCACCTTGATGAACAAACTTGCATGAGTGAAAACCTACGTTTCCAAATCCTTGAACCACAAATGTTTTACCTTGAACACCTGGAGTAAGCCCCCATTTAGCGCAATCTTCGGCAACATTCAATGCTTCACGAATTCCGTAAAAAACACCCAATCCGGTTGCTTCTTTACGACCTCTGATACCACCTTGAGCTACTGGTTTACCTGTAACACATCCTAATGCATTGATATCATTCGGGAAAAATGTTTGGTAAGTATCTACAATCCAAGCCATTTCACGCTCTCCGGATCCATAATCTGGAGCAGGAACATCGATACCAGGACCAATGAAATTTTTCTTAATCAACTCCGATGTGTAACGACGTGTAATACGCTCTACTTCATCAGAAGATAATTTGCGCGGATCAATTTTAATTCCGCCTTTTGCTCCACCAAATGGAACATCAACAATAGCACACTTGTATGTCATCAAAGCCGAAAGTGCCATGACCTCGTCTTGATTTACTCCCATACTATAGCGAATCCCGCCTTTTGTAGGAAGTTTGTGATGACTATGCTCTGAGCGATATGCTTCAATTACTTCGTACGAATCTCCTATCTTAACAGGAAAACGCATTTTATATACGCTGTTGCATTGTTTAATTTGCTCTAAAATTCCTTCTGGAACATCAAGAAATTTAGCGGCACGGTCGAAATACTTGAGGACATCATTAAAAAATTCGCCCTCGTTTTTATCCGTAATGTTTGACATAAACGGTTTTTTTATAGGTTGATAATTGGGATTAACTGAGCCAAACGTACACAAATTTTTATGTTTGGGGGATTTTAAGAAAAGGAAATATTTCTTTGTAAATCAGTGTATTACGTTTTAATTGCAAAAACTAGTCTTATTGTAGCGCTTACAAAAAGGCAAAATTTCACTTCTGCTTTAGTAAAAACGATTACAATGTTAGGACTCTGGCGAAAAAAGTGCCTTTAATTCGGTTGCTTCGTTGGGCTTCATTTTACCGGCTAAAATCAAGCTTAATTGGCGGCGGCGGAGTGCTCCATCAAAACGCATTTTTTGTAATTCAGTTTCAGGAACGGTTTCAGGAACGGCAATAGGATTTCCCAATTGATCGACGGCAACAAAGGTGTAAATTGCTTCATTGTGCTTAATGCGTTCGCCTGTAGAATGATTCTCGACCCACACATCGATAAAAACTTCCATCGAGGAGGAGAATGAGCGTGAAACAATCGCTTCCAACGTAACAATATCGCCTAATTTTATGGGTCTACTAAACGAAACATTATTTACCGAGGCTGTTACTACTACTCGTTTACAATGCCTTTGTGAGGAAATGGCAGCTGTAATATCCATCCAATGAAGTAATCTACCTCCCATTAAATTTCCTAGGGTGTTGGTGTCGTTGGGCAGAACAATTTCAGAAGAAATTGCCATAGATTCTCTAGCAAACTTTTGTGTTTTCATGAGTGCAAAGATAGTATCCCTAAACTTATATTGCGGCTATTCGTTTGTCGATGTTATATTTGCCCCATGAATTTCTTGTACCTAAAGTCTATTCACATCATTTTCATTGTTACCTGGTTCGCGGGCTTGTTTTATATGCCGCGTCTTTTTATTTACGATGTGGAAGCGCGCAGTAAAAATGAACCAGAAAACCACATTTTGGTGAATCAGTTCCGCATCATGCAAAAACGTTTGTGGTTTGGAATTTCTTGGCCATCCATGATATTGACGCTTATTTTAGGTCCTTGGATAGTTATTGAAGCGGATCACATTCAATGGTCCGATAGATGGCTAATCGTTAAAGTTTGTTTAGTTACAGGCTTGGTACTTTATCACCTGAGTTTGCATGTTATTTTCAAGCAGCTCGGAAAGGATATTGTTCGGTATACATCAAATCAACTGAGAATCTGGAACGAATTTGCTACACTCTTTTTAGTGGCAATCGTTTTTCTTGTAGAATTACAAAACGAGCTCGATATGCTTTATGGCATATTGGGACTATTAGGATTTATCGGGGTATTGATGCTTGCAATTAAAATATACAAACACAAAAGAATTCAATTCGAGAAAAACCAAACCGAATCTTAATTCAAAAACTTAACGAATGAGCAACCAAGCTTCTTCGTTCAATCCTTTTTTAATCGCACTTAACTCGCTGCTCGCTTCATTTACGCTTGCATAACTACCATAAACAACGCGATGAAGACCTGCAGGTGTTTGATCTAAAACAAAAGAATTAAAACCTTTTTCATTAAGATAATCGACCATTCCATTCGCATTTTGTTCAGTGGAATAACATCCCGCAACAATAAATATTTTAGCACTTTCAGCACTAAACGACTCTACTGTAATTACTTCAACGGCCTTTCGAACTGCAGGTAAATTACTTGAATGAACAGCGCCAATGGCATAAGTTGGAGCAGCAGCAGTGTTACTAAAAATACTAAAATCGGATTTAGAAATCCCTTTCCCTTCGGGAAGAATTGCATTGACTCCTATAAACGCAGCCAATAAAACAAACGGTACTGTTTTTAAAGCGTTACGAATAGGAAACTTACGGGATTGCTTGGCAGAAGAAACAATCTCGCGATTTACAAAAACTGGTTCAGGTCGGCGATCCGGAGAAGGCACCCGGTTAATTGGGCTTACTTGAATCGTATAAAGTCCATAAGATTCGGGTAGGAAATTCTGAGTTGTAAATGCTCTAAATTGAAAGTTTCGCTCAATGTCTGAATGAAATTGCCCAACATGTTCCCAATCCACTCGCTCGCCTGCTAAAAGCCTATCATTAAGGGTTTCTGCATAATCAACAAGCGTTTTACGGGCTTCTATGAAAGAAATATTTTCGATTTTAGCAAACTGATTAACGAGCAATCCATCATCGGTCTTTAAATTCCGATTGAACGCCAATTGCTTGGATGGCATTTGAAAAACATGCGAAACAGGATGAACACGGGCTGATGCATAATTGCCAATCAATCCACCAAATCCAGGCAAAACGATGCAGTCATGCACATACAACAACTCCGCTACAACGCTTGCAACTTGTTTATTGACTAAGGAGAATTTTCCGTGATCCATTTGTGCAAATATAACACGCTTTTTTTCAGATAAAGCGTTCTTGGATTTTTTTTAAATCTTGGGGCGTATCAATACTCCAGCTCTCGTGATTACTCAAAGCGGTCATTATTTTATAGCCATTTTCAATCCAACGCAGTTGTTCTAGCTTTTCGGTGTTTTCTAAAAATGATGTCTCCAATGCTGCAATTTTAAGTAACGTTGAAGCGCGGTATCCATACAAACCGATGTGTTGAAAATGTGCATCTAAGTTTATGGCTTCTGCATCTCTTTCAAAAGGAATGGGCAGTCGGCTGAAGTATATTCCGAACCCATTAATATCGCGGACCACTTTAATCATACTCGGATTTAGAATATCGTCCGTGTTCGAAAATCGTCGAACCAAGGTTCCTAATTCCACATTTTCATTCTGGAAACAAGAACAGAGTGTATCAATTTGGGCAGGGTCTATAAAAGGTTCATCGCCTTGAATGTTGATAATTACCGCATTCTCTTGAGCAATCGAGCCCATTGCCCTAACCACTTCCGCACATCGATCTGTTCCGCTCGGGTGATCGGCCGATGTCATCCATACTTCCGCACCAAATGAGCGCACCTCTTTTTCAATGCGCACATCGTCGGTTGCAACAATAACGCGCTTCAACATTGAGCTTTGTTGCGCCTGTTCAACCACTCTGCGAATCATTGTCTTTCCGTTTATTTCCACAAGTGGCTTTCCTGGGAAACGGCTACTGGCAAATCTTGCGGGAATAATCCCAATAAACTGAGGTTCAATCATGCCTCAAATAT
>CAXNGM010000215.1:0-4733 GCA_964201695.1 Bacteroidia bacterium
AAATTCATCCGAAGCAAATACATTCAGCCCGATGAAAATCCATTGGCAAACCGCTATGCATTCGATTCCTTATATGTAACGACCAAACCATTGGCTCAGCTCGATGCTCAGCACAATCGTTTTTATATTCAAGGTTCGTATCAATCGGCTTCAGGTTCGGAAATTTCATTAAATGCGATGAATGTGCCGCAAGGTTCGGTAACGGTTACTGCAGGTGGATTACCATTAACAGAAAACGTTGATTATACTGTTGATTATGCATTGGGACGCGTTCGGATAATCAACCAAGGCTTACTCAATTCTCAAACTCCCATTAGCATTTCTCTCGAAACAAATACCCTGTTTGCCATACAAAGTAAGCGTTTGATGGGTGCACATTTCGATTATAAAATCTCTAAAGATTTTGGTTTAGGCGCCACCATCATGAATATGAGTGAGCGTCCAATGACCCAGAAAATCAATATTGGCGATGAACCCATCAACAATACCATCATGGGAATTGATGGAAATTACAAAAGCGATTCTCGTTTTTTAACACGACTTATTGATAAACTTCCATTTTACAGCACCAAAGAAACATCAACTATTACGGCAAATTGGGAAGCGGCGAAACTCATTCCTGGGCATTCTAAAGTTATTGGTAAAGACGGACTTTCGTATATCGACGATTTTGAAGGTGCCGAATCCTCCATCGATATTCGAAGTTTTGGAAATTGGTTTTTGGCTTCCACGCCTAGCGGGCAAAATAATTTATTGAAAGAAGGATCCTTATTCGACGATCGAAGATATAACCACAACAGAGCTAAGATTAATTGGCATACAATTGATCCTTTGTTTTCGCGCGACGGAAGCACAACACCCGACAATGTGAAAAATTCGCCCATGCAGAGTCATAACTTCATGCGGCAAATTGTGGAAACGGAAATATTTCCAAACAAAGCTAGGCCAAACGGACAAGTGCAAATTATGCCCGTGTTGGATTTGCATTTCAATCCAAACTTGCGTGGACCATACAATTTTGTAGTGAATGATAATCCGTATGCGAAAGGGTTAAATGCAGATGGCTCATTAAAAGACCCACGAACACGATGGGGTGGAATCATGCGTCGTATAGAAACCAACGATTTTGAATCGGCCAACATCGATTATATTGAATTTTGGATGATGGATCCTTTTGCCAATGGGAATGGACCTGGTACTGCTCTCAATAACGGAACAGGTGGGGATTTCTTCATTAATATTGGAAATATTTCTGAAGACATTTTACGTGATGGTCAGCAATCGTTCGAAAACGGAATTCCTGTAACTCCAGAAAATACAAATGTTGCCTATACTACTTGGGGTAAACATCCAACTGCGCCACCACTGGTTCGTGCATTCGACAATAACCCAACAAGTAGACCATTACAAGATGTTGGTTTGGATGGTTTAGCAAACGATTCTGAACGTGTATTTTTTCAAGATTATTTAACAGAAGCCCAAAGTGTTTTAACTGCCGATGCATACACACAATTGCAAGCCGACCCATCGAGCGATGATTACCGATTCTTTCGAAGTTCTGAATGGGATGCTCAATCTGCCGACATCTTAACACGCTACACACTATATAATGGATTAGAAAACAATTCACGATTGGGCGAAGACCCCATTGAATCTTATCCAACAGCAAGCACTCCACTACCCAATATTGAAGACATTAACAGCGATAATACGCTCAGTACTTCGGAGGCATATTTTCAATATAAATTAAGTCTGCGGCCCCAAGACATGGTTGTTGGACAGAATTACATCATCGACAAAGTTCCCGGACAAGGTGAATTGGTTGATGGTAAAGCAATCGATGTGACCTGGTACCAATTTCGTGTTCCGATTCGGAGTTATACCAATAAAGTTGGATCAATCAGCGATTTCCGTTCGATACGATTTATGAGGATGTTTTTTCACGATTGGCAAGAACAAGTGGTAGTTCGTATGGCTCGACTTGAACTTGTTCGTGCAGAATGGCGTCGATTTGATTACAGCTTGAAAGAACCCGGCTTATATATCGGCAATGATTTAAATACCCAGTTTCAAGTATCAACCGTTAACATTGAGGAAAACGGAGATAAAACACCCGTAAACTATGTACTTCCTCCACAAATTCGTCGTGAAGTTGACGTTACAACTACCAATTTGCAGCAGCTTAACGAACAATCGTTGCAAATGCGTGTATGTAATTTGGAAGATGGAGATGCCCGTGCAGTTTTCAAAAACACCAATTTGGATATTCGTCCTTACCGCAGAATCCGTATGGAGGTTCATGCTGAGTCGATGAATAATAACCAATGGCCCGACAATCAATTAACTGCTTTTATTCGATTTGGAACCGATTTCGTAAATAACTATTACGAATATGAAATTCCGTTAAAGCGTTGTGCTGATGGCACTTCCAACCCCGAAGACATTTGGAATAACAGTTTTGATTTCTTGTTAGAGGCCCTAACAAATGCTAAGATTGAACGCAACACCCAACTATTAAGTAACCCCAATGTAAAATACAATATTCCATTTTATGTTCAAGATCCGAATCAGCCTGATAACCGCATAACCGTTGTAGGTGTTCCTCAGATTTCGGGAGTTAAGACAATGATGATTGGGATTCGGAATCCGCAAAACGACGAGATCAATCCTTGGCCAGATGATGGATCCGTTGGCTGCGCTGAGATTTGGGTAAATGAACTTCGAGTTTCCGAATATTTCGAGACGGGAGGATGGGCTGCCAATGCACGCGTAACTGCAAAACTTGCTGATCTTGGAACTGTTGCATTGGCTGGTAGTCGTACTACATTTGGATTTGGAAGCATAGAGAAAAAACCCGCCGACAGAGCACGTTCAAATACGTCAACCTATAGTTTAATTAGCAATTTGGAATTAGCGAAATTCTTTCCAAAAACATGGAATTTATCAATTCCACTCTATTGGGAATTGGGTGAAAATATCAGCAACCCACAGTTCAATCCATTGGATGCCGATGTGAAATTTCAACGCGCATTGGATTACCAACCTACTGAGGGAGCGCGTGATTCACTGACACAACTTTCGCAGGTTTACTTAAAAAGACGAAGCATTAACTTTACAAATGTTCGAAAAAACAAAGGGCAAGGCGCAACGAAAGCGCATTTCTACGATGTTGAGAATTTAGATTTTACTTATGCATTTTCAGATAATTACCAACGATCGCCTCAGGTTGAATTCAATTACACCAAAAATATTGATGTAGGTTTGGGATACACATTTGCACCGCAAGTAAAATCGTGGGAACCATTCAAAAAAGCGAAGATTTTCGAAAAAACGAAAGCATTCGACTTAATCAAAGATTTCAATATTGGCCTTACCCCTTCCCGCTTGGCATTCAGATCGGACATTGCCCGAGATTTCAATTCCCAGAAACTGCGCAACACTTCTGATATTGCGTTTTTGAAAATAGACACTACCTATTTTAAATCATTTACGTGGAATCGGGTGTACGATATCAAATTCCCATTAACTAAATCACTCCAACTCGATTTCATGGCCACCAACCAGAGTCGTGTGGATGAAGAACCTGGAGAAATTAACACCGATTCTAAAAGAGATTCAGTTATCCGAAACCTCGAAAGTGGAGGACGTAATACCAATTATCAGCATACATTCAATGCGGCTTACACCATTCCATTTTCGAAAATGCCCATCTTTAATTGGATTTCAGGAAATGTGGCTTATGGCTCAACATATTCATGGGTTGCTGCTCCATTGGTTCGAGATTCAGTGAACATAAATAGTTTCGCAAGTAATCCATTTGGTAATACCATTACTAATTCCAATAGCATCAATACAAGTGGCCAAGCAAACCTCACCCAGCTTTACAACAAAGTTCCTTATCTGAAGAAAGTAAATCAGAAGAAACCGAAAAACGCAAAAGATAAAAAGCCGAAGAAAAAGCCCGTAGATCCGAAAGATCCAAAGGCGAAAAAAGATTCAACCGAAAAGAAAGAAACAAAATTTGATATTGTTCTTCAAAATGCAGCCAAATTCTTGATGATGCTTAAGAATGTATCTGCTACTTACACCGAAACCAATGGAACAGGATTACCAGGATTTGTAAATTCAGGCAAGTACATTGGGCGTGATTGGAAAAGTGGTACACCAACAACCGGATTTTTATTTGGAAGTCAGGAAGATATTCGAGGATTGATGGTTGAGCGCGGAGCTTTGACACGCGACACCACATTCAACAATGCGTTTACCAAGACGCTTTCTCAAAACCTCACATGGAATGCAACTGTTGAACCTTTACCAGGTTTGCGTATTACTATCAATGGAAACAGAACGTATTCCGAAAATTTCAGTACGATTTATAAATACAACGCGAATTCAAACCAGTTCCAAGAAATCAGCACATTAAAAACAGGAACGTTTAGCATGTCGACAAATACCTGGGGAACGGCATTTGAGAAACTGGACAATAATTTACATAGTTCACAGAATTTCCAACGATTCCTTGATAACCGAAATGCAATTGCAACTCGACTTTCTTCAAATGCAATCAATCCTACAAACAATTACCCAACTGGATTTGGAAGCACGCAGCAAGATGTATTGTTGTATTCTTTCATGGCGACATACATGGGTAATGATCCAACGCGGCAAGATTTAACGCTCTTCCCTAAAATCCCTAAACCCAACTGGCGAATTTCATACGATGGTTTGAGTAA
>CAXNGM010000216.1:0-4728 GCA_964201695.1 Bacteroidia bacterium
TTTTTCCAGCAATTTCCTCTCCTCCGAGATAGTTGGTAAGCGTTGTCCATTCTGCATCTGTTGGTAATTTCCAGCCTGATGGACAAACATTACATGCTGTTGACCAATCATACAAATAACCATATTGGGTTAGATTACTTATTTCATTGTTGTAAATATAATAATTACCACTTGAAGGTTTATACGCCAGATTTGAAGCCATCCATGTTTGGTTACCAATATTTATGGTCCTATATGTTTTACCATCTCTATCGTCATAAAAACTTTCAGAGTTTTGAGCTTTAATTTTAACCTCACCTTTCAGGCAACGGACAAAATAACCTTTCCGCTTATTGTAGGAGCTCCGGAAGGCATCGCCACTGCTGTAGGTCAGGTTAAGGTCCCAGGCGCTACTGGCCTCGTCCTCCGAAGAACTCCACCAGTAAACGTCGCTGCCAACACTGCTGAAATTACCATCTTCGTCGCGGTATCCGCCCGGGAGTCCTGAAAAGCCGCTGCTGTTATTACCGCTACCATTATATAACCAACCCGATGAGGTTTTCATCTTTTTTCCAGTATTTTCCTCTCCTCCGAGATAGTTGGTAAGCGCTATCCATTCTTCATCAGTTGGTATATGAAAACCAGCAGGCGCTAAACCACGGGGCTCGTTTACAGCAAACCAATTATACAATTTGCCATACTTAACTCCATTGGCAGGTATATTTTTATAATAACACCAAGCTGGCTGACCATTTTCTCCTGCAGTTTTCCATTCAGCATCAGTTTTTGCCTCAATAATTGGATCACCATTTCGAAACTTTGCAGTGCTTAGATTTTGGGTAGTCCAAACTTGTGAACCAATGGTTACTATTTGTGCAAAAGAAAAGCTTGAGAAACTGAATAAAAGAAATAAAAAATTAATATGTTTTGTCATGATATTTAGTTTTAAAATATGTATAAACCTATCATATTTCTAAAATACTTATTTTGTAGATGTATTACTATTTTTGTTTAAGAACTTAGGGTGGTCTGAGGCTCATAGAATTGAAATGAGCTTGTTCTATTATGATTGCATTCTAATCAATTGCAGTATTCTCGATAACCATCGGTATATTCAAATATTATATTTACTGCTTCTTCTTTCAAGTCTTTAATTAAAGTTCCATTTAATCGTACGTTATTCGTTAGCTTATATACTTCACACCAATCAGAATCCATTGCTTTTTGCGCTTCGATGAGTGCGCAAATTATGCTTATTGTATAACTTTTACCATTCTTTAACTTTGCTTTTTGCGCATAAATAATTGCTTCTTCCACGTCAAAATAATTATCCAAAGCTTTTAAATACGCATAACAAATTAGAATATCAGCACTAGCTTCATTAATATCCTTTAGATTATTTTTTTTTAAGTATTCATAAAAGACCTTTGAATTACTTTTACCATCAAAATTCCATCCTAATTTACTGATTAAAGCTATTTTCAGTTCAATAGGATTTTTACTATCGAACAAATAATTCATCAATTCATCATTTAACATTCCATCAGTTGTAGAGGCTAACTGAACTATTTTTGAATCTTTATAAGCATTGCTGATGTCCGTTGACGTTAAAGGAGAATCTGCAAAGAGATTTTGACCAATTAAAATACCTGATATTAAGAGTATTATAAAATTTGTTTTCATGATTTATGAAATTTTAAATTGATTATTACCTGAAAATAATATTAAAGCAAGTCGAATTTTAATAGAATAGAAGGACCAATTCTCAGATGAAGATTTAAATTTTTAATATCAATTTCTGATAATGAAATTGAGTCTTCTTGAATTTTATCACGACAAAGAGTGTTTTGCCTTCTCTGCATTTGTCCCATAAGCGAATAAAAATAATTGTATTAAAAAAAGAAATCTGTTAAACTTTGTTTAAAATGTATTTATGCGTTAAGTGCTTCATAAGCAATATTATAAAAACATTATAAATAATTTTCATTAAAACATTTTAATAAATCTTGCTTATAAAACCATTGGATATATATGAACTACCCTGTGCAATTTTCCCAATAGTAAAAGTCTCAAAAACCCCATTAATTAATTTTATTTCCTTTAGTTTTTCATAATATAGCCCGCCCTTGGACTCGTCCCAAACTCCAAACTCTATTTTATCAATTAAATCATTATACTCAGTAATATTTTTCAACTCCATATACTTATTAATTGATGAAAATCCAAAGTCTTTTATGAAAAGAGGATGATTGCTTGTCAATTCTAATTCTTTTGTTTCACAATTTATCTTAAGCATACTCAAGTGCCTTTGCTTAGAAACTTTTAGCACTTCGGTATTTGACAATTCACCTGTTTTTATATTAATTGTTTTAATAAATAATCCTGGTTCAACATTTCCTATAGCCAAATTACTGGTTGTTGTCATAATGGTTGATGCTTCTCCAACACAACAAAGAGCCATAGTTATCTCAGATATTGCAACATCTTGCCATTTAGAACCTTTATAAACTTCTATAATCTCAAACTTATAAATGTGTTCATTTTGGGGATCAAATCTATTGTGATCAGGCAACTCAAAGGACTGCCTGCCCATCTCGTCTGTCAATACAAGATAACAAAGCGAAATATTGTTCTTATATACTTTAAATTTTTTAACTCTAGAATTTTCAACCCAAGATTTAGGGGATGCTTGATAGCCATTGTATATAACATTTAAACCAAACGCTTTGATTTCAAAATATTCACCAATTCCATAATCAGGTTTTCCCTCTACCCATGCCGTCAAAGGATCAAAATCATTAATATTCGAAATTCTATAATTGAATTTACCTTGATTAGATAAAGTAGAAGAGGCGCGAATAGGATTGACGGATTGATCACAATCATTGTAAAAGTAACCAGGACCACCTCCAGATAATTTTTCGTCCTCTTCAACATCAGCTTTAATTTTTGGCCAATCAACATACCTCCCATCACCACCAATAGATCTAATTGTCGGAATTTGCGAAAAGCTTAGGAAAGTTGAAAGACTCATTAAAAAAATCAAATAATAAACTCTAATTCTTCTCATATAATTCAGTATTTTAAATTGTTGACTTGTTAAAATTATTTCTTCAATGTATTGAAATGCAAATGACAGATAATATAGATTTTCTTATTAAACTTAAAAATACATCTCAAAGGCTTTTGAATTTTAATAATGAATTTCACTAGTGATTATAAAAAATAATTCTTAAAATATTATGAAGATTTAATCGCTTGTAAACCATTAGTTATAAATTCTATTGAAAATATTAATATCAATTATCTTATCAATATCTTTATAGAGGTTGGTTTTATTTTCAATATTTTCTTTATTATCATCTTTTCCATATTCGGTCTCTTGATCTAACTGTTTAATTATTTTTTCTTCTGAATTACAATAAAATCGTTTTTCATAGCTATAACCTTCTGCACTTCCTTTTACAAAGACAAAAAATATTTTTTCGTTCTTTGAATATATAAAAACATCCTCAGACCATTCGTAACCTTGATATTGCGCCTTTCTTACTAAATATATGTTATTTAATCTACATATATTAACTGTTTGGTCAAATGGCATCCGTGCATTTGAGTTAAAAGGATCTTCGTATTTTATGAATGATTTTGATTTGCAATTTATCAAACCAATGTTTTGAATTTCGGAATACCATTTTTTAATTTCAACTATTCTGTTTTTTATTCCATCTGGGGATTGAGAATATAAGTGAATATGACCAAAAATGCTAAAAATAAAGATTAATGAAATCTTGAAAATGAGTTTTTTCATTTTTATATTTATGTTAAATGAGTAAAAATGGACCTTTATTTTATGAGTTTATTAATCATTAAGTTATTTACAAGAATACAATTTATTATTCAAACAAAAAGATCTTACCCTGTCCAATTGAGATATTTTTAAACTTTTTAAATAGGACTTCTCTTTATAATTTGAGGCTAATTGCCATTACTCATCACTTGAATATAGCCGTTATTCTTATTCCCATTAGGAGATTCTAACGTGTAAAAGTAAACACCGTCAGGAACGAGTTCATTCGTTGGTTCTCCAGATGAATTCTGAATCTTTCCGTCCCAATTATTTTTGTAAAAAGTTGAACCAAATACTTTTTTTCCCCATCGATCATACACTAAAAAAGTACTGTTCGGTTTCAAGCCATTTACAATGAACATGTCGTTAATGCCATCTCCATTTGGAGAGAATGTATTGGGAATAATTAGCGGACAATCCTTATTCACATCCACCGAAAAACTAGTCGAACTGCTTCCATCCGAATTGCTTACGGTTAGGTTAACCGTTTTCTTTCCCTGAGAATTATAGCAAACCCGAGGATTCGGATCGCTCGAAACAAGTGGATCACCTTCGGGAAACTCCCATTTCCAAGAAGTTGGATTACATAAACTTTGATCCGTAAATTTAGTACAACTGAGCGGACAATCTTCCGTTAATTCGAACGTAGCAGAAGGTGATGGAGAATACACACCACAAATTCCTGTCGTTGAGTATATCAATGGAATATCATTAAAACTCGCATTTGTAACTTGAGCTTGAATAGTTTGAATAAATGGATATTCAATTCCGGAAATTAAGCTGCCCACCTCATGAGTAAAGTTATCAATAGGAAATGCGTTACATCCAAGTTGATCATAAGAATTCAAGCGGACTAAACCCGCATTACGTTTTCCAGAAGGTTCTGCAAAATCGCCAGTAAA
>CAXNGM010000217.1:0-4717 GCA_964201695.1 Bacteroidia bacterium
ATAAATTTAAATTAATATAAATCTACAGTATATTTTCAAATCAACAAATTTTGGATATTAAGGTAATATCACAATATTGTTTTGCCTGGCTTATATACAAACTCAATAATCGAATCATCTTTGATAGTTGGAAACTTCCATTAAACGATTTTAAACGCTCGTTCTTATAAAGACTTAACAGCACGAACATAGAGTGTAGGAGGAGAATCGGAGGCTAATCCAAATCTTATACTTTCTAAAGACTGTGAGCCGTTATAGAAATATTGCTGCCAGACAATCCCTCTACTGGGCTCCGTTGAACTCCAATAAAATTCATCTGAAAACCCGCCAATTTTATTTCTATTCTTATATAAAATATTTAACTCAGTCTTGGTTGGTAATCGCCAACCTTTTCCTAAAGTAAGACACGCTTCTTTAGCATCATTCCAATTCATCGCATCTGGAAAATCATATTCTGCAACTAATAAATTACCAATTTTTATCGGTTTACCAATTATCTCTTTTGCATCTTGCGCAAAACAAAGACAAGAAATAAACACCAGAGGTAAGAACAATAACTTTTTCATAGTTGTAATTAATTTAATATAAATCTACTACATATTTTCAACCTAACAGAATTCTCATTTAATGGCAACCTCACAAACCTTGCTATAATTCAGAAAAATACATACGAGATTCTTTAACCCCATAAAGAATCAATAGAATTCGAATCTACGTTCATAGATAAAACCCGAACTAAAACCCGGAATTGCATCGCTAATTTTCTTAATACAATTTCCTCCCTCGTCATATTCATATTTATCAGTTATCAAAGGGTATTTGATTCCAAGATTAAAAATAGTTTTAATAATATTATTGTTATCATCGTATTTAAAAGATATTCTCCTCTTTATCACTTCATTTTTATACTCAATTTCCTCAGCTATATTACCTCTAGTATCATATTTATGAATGAACCTAAGCGACTGCTTTCCATATGTATCATACTGAATCCATTCCAATGGACGACTCTTCAAGTCATATGTAAAAAAGTCTTTTTTCTCCAAAACTCCGTTTAAATAAGTTACCGTTTCTACCAGACTACCCTTAGAATTATATCGATAGTTGTAATTGCGATTCCAACCTGATTTACCATCCGCATAACTTGATTCTGTTTTTTCAATTATATTTCCTTTTAAATCATATTTATAAATAAAGTTATGAATGTATGTTTTGGAACCACTCATATCACTAGAGGATTTGTCTTCTACTACATTATTTTTAGTATCATATATTTTACGAGTAATGTGCATTAGGCCGGTATAGCCTGAAAAAGCACTATCTTCAATAAGATACCCATCTTCATTATACTTGTATGTATTATAAACGGACAAGTTCCCGTTTGGTTCGTAATATAAAACCTTTGTTTGATTGCCTAAAGAATCATAAACAAATGTTGACTTTGCGAATAACTTTTTTTGTTCCACTCCACCTGACAGCTTTTCTAACCTATAACAAAAAAAGGTAAATGATTTTATTTTACCTTTTAAGTTATCAACTTTATAAATTAGCTCTTCATTCCAACATTTAAAATTACCATCATTATTCCACTGAGTATATCCAAAATTAAATAGCACAACTGCGCATACAAGAAATAAATAGGATTTTTTCATAAAACATTTTTAATTGAATTAAACCAAATATAAAAAAAAATCAATGTTACAATATCGTTTTGCCTGGCTTATAAACTATCGTAATTACTAAATCATCCTTGACAATAGGGAACATCCCACTACAGGCTTTTAAACGCTGGTTCTTCTGGTCTAATATTAGGCAAAAGGCTTCGTATTCGATGGGGCTATATTCGTCCCCGTTCATTATATAATACCCTTCTTTCTCTGAAATAGGCGAAAAAACATAAACCTTCGGGGTCCCGATGTCTCTTATCGATATAATGCCGTTTTTAATGGCATTTAAGAGGCTTATTTTCTCCTTTCTAGTAAACTTGTTCAACATCTCTTACCTCTTTTATTATAGTGTCTAATTGGCTATCTGTAAGCATATTGAAATCCGTCTCCATTTGAATAGATTGGACCTTGGGTAAATTGTAGTTTAGCAAGTCACAGTAAAACTTAACTCTGTCTTTTGGACCTAATTCTTGAAAGTCATTAACAAAAGAATCAAAGTTGTCTGTTAAGAAACAAGATATTACCTCTCTTAACCTAGCCGTGTTCTTATTCAAGGACCCTTTGGGTCTCCCTTCATAATTGCCACTTATTCCTTTTTCAAAAGCCATAAAAATTGTATTTAATTGTAATTAACAATAGCAGGTCCACTCCATATACAAGGGTTACAATACTTGGAAATAGATTCAATGTATTTACCCTTTATCTTAATAGTAAGATTGTTTAATTGAGGCGAAATGACAACTGGTAAATTTGTTGAATTTTCAAATAAGCTATCCCAAGTTTCACCTATTTTATCATATACAAGGCTATGGTAATTGAGTCCAAATCTTTTAACTAATTCTCGATATTTTCTCCTTTGATAATTGAAGCGATTCCTATCATTCTCCTTTATTTTACCCCAGTATTTATGATTATGCCCGTCTAATAAAAACCTTTTATCATCATCTGAAATTTCGATTGATAACATCTCGGAATCCTCAATATCAAATATCAAAATATCATTCCAAGCTCTCAATAATATTGGTTTAAGGCTATATACTTTTGCTTTATCCAGTAAGTCTGATAAATAAAGAATTCCCATCTTTTTAAGCACTTGCATTTTTTTGCACTTTTTTTCAAAACGCATTAAATTATAATCAAGTTTGTTTTGCTTACCCTTATTATACAGCTTTATTTCATACTGACTAAAAATACAATGTAAACCCAGTTCAAGCCCATTCTTATCTCTTTTGTAATTCTCAAATACCTTATGCTTATAATCAATCACATTGTTATCTAAAAACGCTTTAACATTAAAAGGCGTAACTATATTAACCCCAAACTCTAAACCCGAAATACGAGCACTTTCTGGCTCGATAAACAGAGATGTACAGATATGTCTAATCTGATATTGCAAATCACTAAACTTAAAGGGCTGCCAATTTTCACCTTTGTAATGATTCTTGTGTAGGGAGCCTCTGATATTAAGGTGATAAATTATTGAAACCAAGCTCTTTACTTCTATGACATTAACAGAGTATTGCTCCCATTTACCGTGATATTGAGTGCTTATACTATTCTCACTTTTTCTAACTCTTATTTCTCCTGATGTAATGTCCGTTGATGTAGATAGCTTGACACCTGTCAAAGCGAGCCATTCTTCTAGGTTCGCAATAGATGATTTAATTGAAATTCCGTCAATCATACTGCACCCTCCCATAATTCACCTTTAGGGGTGCAGATTCTATTTCTGACTTTTTATATAATACCCTAGCGCCGATTTTATAAGACGTTAAAAGACCTTTTTTTGTGTACTGGCCAAGGGTAGGTAAGGTTATGTTTAATTGGATTGCAGCCTCTTTTCGAGTCAAATAGTCGTGATTCTGCTTAACCTCAACAACTTCCCTAACTAAATGCGGTTTTATAAACTCTAAAATAGCCTCTGTTAACTTGTCTATTGGCAGTGTGAATTGCAAATCTTGGATATTAGGCTTCATTTTTCTCAGTTTTAGGATTAACTAAATGAGCTTTTGACAACAAATCCACTATCTCGCTAGACTTGAACCTAACAACCTTCCCAAATTTGTAAGAGGAAATCAATCCAGATTGTCGCCAGCGGTGGATAGTTGGATAACTGACCCTAAATAACGACGCCAACTCTTTACGGGTTAAAAACTCGTGTTTGTTTAAATCTTGTAACATATTTATCATTTCTAATAAATAGCTGAAACACCAAATATTTTCAACTAAGCAATAAATAAACGTCAAGAAAAAATGAAAACCCTTGATAACATTAGGTTTCAAGGAATAAAATAAAATATTATATTTGTATACAAATTAATTATTGATGCAAAAAAGACCAGTTGGAAGACCCAAAAAAGCAAACGCTAAAAAACCAGGGCAACTAAAAAAGGGGGAATGCAGGTTCACATTCATTACAACCAAGGAAATAGTTACACTGATTAAGTACAATGCAAAAACTGAGAATTTATCGATTAAAGTATATATGAAGAACCTACTAACAACTTATACTAGAAACAATAAAAAAAACTATTCTGTATTTTTTTGAATAAACCAAGAAGAAACTAAAGCAGTAAATGTGTCAAATATTCCAACACCGGTAGTAATTAATATCGCACCAATAATTCGCCCTTCGGTTGTAATTGGATATTTATTACCATAGCCAACTGTAGTTATTGTTATATAGGACCAGCAACTTCCGTTTGTTTTTCCTCTTCTTTCATATATATAGAATAAAGAATACATAAAAATGAATATATTTATATATGAAAAAGTTTGTAACATTCATTTTATATTCTATTGCTGTATTACAGAGCTATGGACAATCGGCAGAAAGTTTTTTAAAACTTGGGGAAATTAGAGCAATAAAAGGTGATTACACTGGCGCAATCGCTGATTATAATAAAGCCATTGAACTAAATCCAAAAGATGCTGATGCTTTTAATTTCAGAGGACTCGCTAAATATTATTTAGAAGATTATAGAGGCGCAATCGCTGATTATACCAAATCTATTGAATTAAATCCAAAAGATGCTAAGGCTTATTCTAAC
>CAXNGM010000218.1:0-4713 GCA_964201695.1 Bacteroidia bacterium
AGTCTAACTGCTATTGGAAGTGTTGAAAAAGACAAAGCTGTAAAACGCAATGGAGCAAGTATAGGCGATTTACTCGTTGTTTCAGGAGATTTAGGTGGAGCTTATGTTGGTTTGCAATTGCTTGAAAGAGAGAAATCGGTGTTTATTGACCATCCCGATGCGCAACCCGATTTAGAAGGAAACGATTATATCTTAGAGCGTCAATTAAAACCTGAAGCTCGTCGCGATGTTGTCGAGTTGCTCGCTGAGATTGGTGTAACTCCTACTTCCATGATTGATATTTCGGATGGTTTAAGTTCCGAGATACTTCATCTATGCAAAAGCAGCAATGTAGGTTGCGCGCTTTACGAAGATAAAATCCCCATTGATGCTACTACCTATAATATGGCGCGTGAATTTGAACTCGATCCAACCGTTTGCGCTCTGAGTGGCGGAGAAGATTACGAATTACTTTTCACCATTAGACAAGACGATTTCGAAAAAGTGAAAGGAAGCATGCTTCTTTCTATCATCGGGCACATGACAGATGCCGATGAAGGTGCTGTGCTTGTTGATAAGAGCGGAGGAGTTCATCCATTAAGTGCTCAAGGATGGAATAGTTTTCAAGGAGATAATGAGTAATCGAATGCCAAAAGCAATTTGGATTATTTGGATAGTTTGTGTTAGCTGCAGTTTAAATTTATCTGCGCAGGGAATTCGACATCTCGAGATTCCTAAATCCAAAATCCCTACTGCACTAGTTTCGCATGCAGCTTATACGCTCGAATACAACGAAACGCATGAGCAGGCAAGTTGGGTGGCCTATGTTTTAACGAAAGAAAGAACCGTTCGAGTAGCCGAAAGAACGAATAAGTTTCTATCCGACCCAATGGTAAAAACGGGAAGTGCCGACAATGGAGATTATTCCAAATCGGGTTACGACAGGGGACATTTGGCTCCTGCTGCCGATATGGGCTGGTCGGCAAAAACTATGGCCGAATCGTTTTATTTCAGCAATATGAGTCCGCAGGTTCCCGCATTTAATAGAGGAATTTGGAAACGAACCGAAGAACTTGTTCGCACCTGGGCAATTGCATACGATTCACTATACGTTGTAACTGGCCCCGTTCTAAATGGAAAACTACCTTCCATTGGATCAAATCATGTTTCCATTCCCCATTATTATTATAAAGTCATTCTTGACTATCATCACCCCGAAGTGAAAGCTATCGGAATAATAATGCCGAATGCCGCTTCTTCGGAAACCATACAACATTTCGCTGTTTCAGTCGATAGCGTTGAACATCTTACTGGAATAGATTTCTTCCCATTATTGAATGATGTTGAAGAATCGAAACTCGAAAAACAATTGTGTATTCCTTGTTGGCAATGGGATGCGCATTCAAGTAAATCAGGAGGAGTTACACCTCATAAAGATTCGGGAAAATCTAAAAACCAAGTAGGCGAATCTATGCAATGCACGGGTTCGACAAAATCGGGGAATCGCTGCAAACGCATGACAAAAGATGCTGATCATCGGTGCTATCAGCACAAATAAAAAATCGGCTGAATGAAAATTTATATCCACTCAGCCGATTAATAAAATCAAAGGTTATTAAAGTGTACCTCTTCGCGCCTGCTCTCTTTCAATAGCTTCGAATAAAGCTTTGAAATTTCCTTTGCCAAAAGCACGTGCTCCGCGACGTTGAATAATTTCAAAGAAAAGTGTCGGGCGATCTTCTACTGGCTTGGTAAAAATTTGAAGCAGATAGCCTTCATCATCGCGATCTACTAAAATATTTAAGCGACGAATATCTTCCATATCTTCCTCGATATCACCAACTCGCGCATGAAGATCTTCATAATACGAACTAGGAACTTCTAGGAAATCTATACCCCTACTTCGTAAGTCTGCTATCGTTTCAAGAATATTGTTGGTTGCAACTGCGATATGTTGCACACCTGGTCCATGATAAAAATCTAAATATTCTTCAATCTGAGAACGTTTTTTTCCTTCGGCTGGCTCGTTAATCGGGAATTTCACGAAACCATTTCCATTGGAAACAACCTTCGACATTAAAGCAGAATATTCAGTTGAGATATCTTGGTCATCGAATGAAATTATGACTTTAAATCCCAAAACATCCTCATAAAATTTCACCCAGGTATTCATTTCTCCCCAACCAACATTCCCAACACAATGGTCGATGTATTGAAGTCCAACCGGCTTTGTAGCTGTTTTCGTTTTGGCAGGAGAGTAACCGGGTAAAAATGCGCCCGTATAATTTTTACGTTCCACAAAGGTGTGAATCGTTTCTCCGTAGGTATAAATGGAAGCAGTTCTGACTTCTCCAAATGAATCATTGCTAATCTCAAAAGGAATCGCCAAACGTGCTCCACGTTTCATCGTTTCTGCAAGTGCTTTTTCTGCATCATCCACCCAAAGAGCAAGAACTTTCACACCATCGCCATGTTTTTTAACATGTTCTGAAATGATGCTATCGGGATGGAGTGATGTGGTTAAAACCAAGCGAATTTTTCCTTGTTGAAGCACATACGAAGCGCGATCTTTCACACCCGTTTCGGGTCCGGCGTAAGCAACAAGTTCATATCCCCATGCATGTTGGTAGTAATATGCAGATTGCTTGGCGTTTCCTACATAAAATTCGATATAATCGGTTCCCAATAAAGGGAGAAAATCTTCGGTGGCAACCTCGTTTGGTAATGTTAATTGAGTGTCCATGAAATTATTAAGTTGTGAAAAATTGTTAGTTATAATCTGGTTCCATCCAAGAGCGGTAATACTTTCCGTCATCAATATCCATGGCAGCTTGGGTTACCATGAGTGGTTTAAATGTATCGACCATAACGGCCAACTCCTGCGTTTCGGTTTTACCAATACTTCGTTCCATCGCTCCTGGATGCGGACCATGAGGAATTCCTGAAGGATGCAAAGTAAGTTGACCTTGCGAAATATCGTTGCGGCTCATAAAATCGCCATCTACATAATACAACACTTCATCTGAATCGATATTGCTGTGATTGTATGGAGCTGGAATAGACAATGGATGATAATCGTATAATCGAGGAACAAACGAACACACTACAAATGCTTTGGTTTCGAATGTTTGATGAACCGGAGGTGGTTGGTGAACACGTCCTGTTATGGGTTCGAAGTTGTGAATTGAAAATGCATACGGATAATTGTAACCATCCCAACCTACCACATCAAATGGATGCGAACCGTATGTTAAAAAATGAAGCATTCCTTGCTTTTTCACCTTCACCAAAAAATCACCTTTCTGATCGAAGGTTTCCAAATTTTGAGGCCGGCGAATGTCGCGTTCACAATAAGGTGAATGTTCTAGCAATTGACCGAACCAATTACGATAACGCTTTGGTGTGTAAATAGGAGAGAATGATTCGAGAAATAAGATGCGGTTATTCTCGTCGTTGAATTCGATTTGATAAATCATTCCGCGTGGGATAATCAAATAATCACCATACGAAAATTCAATATTCCCTAAAAATGTTCTTAGCGTTCCACTGCCTTTGTGGATGAAAATAAGTTCATCGGCATCCGCATTTTTATAAAAATAGGTGCTCATCGACTTACGAGGAGCTGCAACACCCAAGTGAACGTCGCTGTTTACAAGTAGAGCTTTTCGACTTTCTAAAAAATCATCTTCTGGCGCAACATTGAATCCTATTAAACGAAGGGCCTTCATGTTTTTTTGAACCGCAATTTTCGGAGAAACATCAATCGATTCTCCAACTTCTTTTACAATGGTAGGTCGATGAATATGATACATTAAAGAAGACATTCCATCAAAACCAACAGTACCAAAAAGCTGTTCGTAATAAATTCCACCATCAGGTTTATTCATAACCGTGTGGCGCTTCGGAGGTATAATACCTAAGGTATGATAGAACGGCATCGCAATGACTCTTTAAATACTATACAAACTTAATCGAATTCTTAATCTCAGTATGCTTTTAAAGCAGTAAACTTAAACAAACTTAATAACCAATGTTACTTTTGTTCATTGCTCAATTTTCCTGAAACGATCAAGCTATTTACCCCGCGAACTCCGGATCCATTTAACACAACCTGGTAATTGCCTTTCGTTAATTGATTTACTGGTAGTTCTATTACTTGAGATTGACTTAGTGAGCTGTATTTCTTCTGATAAACAATTCTGCCCAAAGCATCGATAATAGCTAATGAAACGTCATTTGCACTCGTTTTCAAATTCAATTTCAACCAAGCAACATCGGCTGCAGGATTTGGAAAAATGGAGAAACTCGATTGTTTTTCGATTGCCACTTGATCTAATCCAGTAACGTTAACAACCGAAATATTCAATTGGGCTGTATCGGAGCATTCGTTGCGTGTCGCAGTAAGTATAACTGGGTAAATTCCAGGTGTATTAAAAACATGGTTTACTTGTGTATATCCTGAAACCATTGTTCCATCGCCAAAATCCCAATTTACCCCTTGAGCATCGCTCGATATATTGGTGAAAACAACTTCGTCTTCATTTGCTCTAACTTCAGTTAATGAAGCATGAAGAGCTGCGTTCACAGAACTTCCAGAATCTACTTGAATCCAATCGTCGGTTTCTAACAAATTGCCACTTAGTTTAAAATGAACGCGGTATTCATCCGCCTTTAAATGCTCTACATTCCAACTTCCCGAAAGCGCGCTGTTTTGTGCAATGAGACTATCGTTAC
>CAXNGM010000219.1:0-4613 GCA_964201695.1 Bacteroidia bacterium
ACCATTTGGTCGGACGATAATTATTTCAATGCCCGAAGCATGGACGTTTACATTGCACGACTTCGTAAGTATTTATCGGGCGATCCAAGCTTAGAGATTATCAATGTGCATGGAAAAGGATTCAAGTTGGTCGACGAACATTCTGCATCCTAAACTCATTCATCCATTTTAATCTGTTGAAAATTTCGGTAATTTTTTAAAAATGGCAGGAGCCAAATGGCGACAAACACTGCACATAAAGCAAAGGCGTATACAATTTGACCATCAGTATTAAAAAAAGGAAGCGCAAACAAAGCACTCATTCCTGTTCGAAACAGGATGTTGATGGTTTGAAAAACACTACTAATTCGTCCAATAGATTGATTGGGAATATGCAGAAACAACCAAGTTGTCCGAAGTACGCGTGTTCCTGCATTGGCAATTCCAATTAAAAAGCAGAGTGCTCCAAATAAGATTACTGAGTTGTTGATTGAAAATAAGATGTAAATAAAAACCGTTGCACACATCATTGAGGCGATGCCAAATATAAAACCCGCCTTACGGAAAGCCCACACCATAGCAACGCCTGCGAGCATCGCTCCAAAGGAATACATAACTTCCGAAAGTGCATACATTCCTGCACCCGCATGAAGATGCTGATCGATATAAATGGGTAAGATCTGCTGAAAAGTAATAAGCACCACCACAAAAATGACATAGGACGCATTTCCAAACACAAAAACCAATGGGTGATTTTTTAAGAATGTAACACCCGAACGAATGCGATCCAAAATAGAACCCGTTTCTATATGACGAATAGCAATGGGTTCGTATTTTATCATCAGAATCAAAACAAAACCGATAGCATAGGTAATGGCATCTACCAAAAAAACATCTTGCAAGGTCCATGCTTGAATGCCAAATGGAAGATTGAATGAGAAACCCGCAATGGTATGTTGCCCAGAGCTTATCCCCGAAAGTAAAATGGCCGCGGCTCCACCCGAGAGAATACTGGTCGATTGTCCTATGATTTCTGTCCAAGAAGTAAATCGTCCGTAATACTGCCTCTCCGTAATTTCTTGACCAAAAGCGTACAATGCAGGGTAATGAATATTATAGACGAGAATAGTCCCCGCAAACACAAGCATGGCGCACCAAGCAGGAACCTCGCCAAGAATAAAACCAAGGCCTGAAGCAGAACCAAGCAAGAGCAATCCAAAAATATTGATGGCAAGGAAAACGCCTCTTCTTGAAAATTTATCGATTAATGTTCCTGCATACAAGCCCCAAAAAAGCATCACGAATGTTGTTGTTGCATACATGACCCCGAATAGTTCGGGCTTCCCTAATATTTTACTGAAATACCATGGAATTGCGAGCATGCAAATGCCTTGAGAAAAACCTGAAACGGCATTCGAAATAAATAAAAGTTTGTAGGCTTTTGCGTTTTTCACCGGCTAAAGATACCGCCTCAATGTTATGTATTCATTATTAATCCTAAGGAAATAGACAGATGTTTAAAATGAATTTTATCTATACCTTGCCAGCTGATAAATAAAAAGCCCAATCCATAAAATTATGAGCGCACATAAAAAACTTTCGCTTTTCGACAGTTCCACCATTATCATGGGATCCATGATTGGTTCGGGTATTTTTATGGTCAGTGCAGACATTGCTAAAGAAGTTAAATCCGGAGCATTGGTTCTTCTTGCTTGGGTGTTTACGGCTGTTATAACACTCATGGCTGCACTTGCTTATGGAGAACTAGCTGCTATGTTTCCACAAGCAGGTGGGCAGTATGTCTATTTGAGAGAAGCTTATGGAAAAAGAACGGCGTTTACCTATGGCTGGTCACTTTTTGCTGTAATTCAAACGGGAACAATAGCCGCAGTTGGTGTTGCTTTCGCCAATTTCAGCGGTGTTTTTTTTGATGACATTAGTTCCACAAATATTTTATTAGATGCGTTTTTTTTCACAGTGAGTTCGCAGCAATTAACAGCCATAATCTGCATTGTGTTATTATCTCTAATCAATTTAAGGGATGTGAAGAATTCCGCAATCATTCAAAATTTCTTTACTGTTGCAAAGATTGGAGCTTTGCTTGGTGTTGTGTTGGTGGGTTGTTATTATGCTTCGAAAGGTCAAGGAAGCTGGAGCAATATGGAGCCAATGTGGCCAACCGATTCAACCATTAGTATTGGAACAACCATCGGAATCTTCCTTGCAGCTTTAACAGGTAGTTTGTTTTCGGCAGATGCTTGGAATAACATCACATTTACGGCCGGAGAAATTAAAAACCCTGGTAAAAACTTGCCTCTTTCATTAGTCATTGGAACAGGAACCGTTTTGCTAATCTATATTTTAGTGAATGTAATTTACCTCTACATGTTACCTTTATCGGCGATTCAATCTGTTCCAGAAAGACGTGTTGGAACCTTATTAATGAACACCATGCTCGGAAATAGTGGCCAGTATATAATGGCAGCGATTATCATGGTTTCTACGTTTGGCTGCTTAAATGGATTAATTTTTACGGCTCCTCGTGCCTATTTTGCTATGGCAAAAGATGGTTTGTTTTTAAAGCGTGCTACCCAATTAAATAAAAATGGCGTTCCCGCTTTTGCAATACTAATTCAAATGGCTTGGAGCAGCGTGCTTTGTCTTTCGGGTAAGTATGGAGATTTACTCGATTACCTGATGTTTGTGGTGATGTTGTTTTACATTCTGACTGTAGGCGCAGTATTTATATTGCGTAAGAAAATGCCCGATGCTCCTCGTCCTTACAAGGCATTTGGATATCCGATTATTCCAATCTTGTACATCATTATAGCCACAGTCATTTGTGCTGTAATGCTGTTCGTCAAAACCAAGTTTGCTGTTTATGGTTTGGTCATCGTTGGAATTGGTTTGGTTATCTACCAATTTCGCTCAAAACAAGCAGATTTCGAATCGGTTAAAGACTGATTTTAATTCGGGTATATGGCGGTTATCTTTACTGTAACAGAGGCTTTTGAGAAGATGAAGAATTTCTGTGCGTATCAAGAACGATCGCAGCTAGAAGTTCGGCAGAAGCTCTATCAGGCATCTTTCAAGGGAGAGGACGCTGAGTTTGTGATATCTGAATTAATCAAGGAGAATTTCTTAAACGAAGAGCGTTTTGCTCGCAGCTTTGCACGTGGGAAATTTCGGATGAAGCAATGGGGGAAAATCCGAATTAAATTGGAACTTAAGCAAAAAGGAATTTCGGAATCCTGCATTCGCAAAGGCTTATCGGAGATTCAAGATGGTGAATACCAGAAAGCCGCCGCTTTCATGTTGAAAAAACTAGCAAAAGAGAGTAAGCCTAAAACCCAAAAAGATAAGTGGCAACTAATGAGTAAAGTTCGAGCAAAGGGTTTCGAAATAGAAATTATTGAACATGTTTGGAAAGAACTATTTGAAGAATAGTGTTAGTTAATTCCATATAAATCTACCTTTTCCAAAAGCACATTTGGCATTACTTTTTTGTATTTAAACCGGTTGAATTTATCGGGGTTGAAATTAAAAATTCGATTCAATGAATCTTGAGCCATCTTTAAATCGGGGTATTTCAAAAATGGATTATACGTAACTTTTTGGTATTCGAGTTTTTGATCAGGTAAGTTAGCGATAGGTGTCGCAATTTTATCGACAGAAACATAAGGATTTCCGAAATCGAAATTGCTTGTATTTAATCCTGGAGCAGAAACCTCGAAATGCACAAACTCGGTATTCGAATACAATGTAAAATTTCCTTCATCGTCTGCAAACGTATTGGCTCCTATTGACCAGTCTGAGTTCCAGCCACGAATAACTGCCCCTTCGGCAATCTTCAGGCTTCTTGCTTTTAGAATTTTTCCTTCAACAACATAATTCTCATAGCCCAACATGTTGTAATAATTCGTCCAGCAATTACAAACGTTTGAAGGTTTTAAACGAGACAGGTTTTTTATTTCCAATCCTGCCGGTTTGATACTTCCTAAAATTCGATGTTTCCCATCGGCGGTGTAAGTTATTCCTTCGTGATTAAGCAAGCTCGTGTAATTATGCTCAAAGGTTCCCCAGCTTGTTACGTCCTGAAATGCCCACCAGCCAAATCCGCTTCCTCCACAGTTTTTCGTTCTTAAATAGGCTTCTTTAAGAAACTGTTTTTGGTCGCTATATGATATAGAATCGTTATCAGCAGGTAAGGAAGTTTCCCCAATCATCCAGGGTTTATTGATGTTTTTTGAATACCAATAAATTTCGTTTGGAACGCGAAGGGGATGGTAAGTATGCATATTCACAAAATCGACTGGTAAAATGGTCGGGTCCCACTCAAACACTTCGATTGGCTCTGCAAAACCGATAGTAAACAATTGGTTGGGAGCATAAAGCAACATCATTTCTTTCCAATTGGAAACAATATTAAATGCATCTTTCTTTTCTCTAAAAATATAGGGTTCTTTTGCATTGTCGTTTATGTCAAAATACAATGGCTCATTAAAGAAATCGTAAGCAAATAGGGTTTGTTCGTTCCTAAATGAACTTAATATTTGTTTAGTAAATGACTCTAAAACAGGATTGTTAATTGGTGGTTTAAGAAGCACCATTAAATGAAGATCGAGTTCCTGCGC
>CAXNGM010000220.1:0-4597 GCA_964201695.1 Bacteroidia bacterium
GGCCATTAACTTTACTCACTTTGGTGTTTACCTTATTGGTAATTTTAGCAGGATCAGTTGTTAGAACCACCGAGTCGGGCATGGGTTGTCCAGACTGGCCAAAATGTTTTGGGTATTACATTCCGCCAACACATCCCGAACAAGTAAATTTTCATCCAAATCAATCCTATACCACAGGAATGATGGTCATTGTAAATGACACGTTGTGGCGAGCAACAGATTCATTTGAGAGCGGGGAGGTTTTTAGTCGAGCTCATTGTGAGAAATACCCCAAGCACGATTACGCCGAATTTTATGTGCAAAAAACCTGGATTGAATACATCAATCGTTTGCTAGGTGCTTTGCTGGGTATTTTGGTTTTAGGGTGTTTTGTTACCTCTTTCTTTCAAGCCAAACCCAAAAGGGCGCTCGTTTTATGGAGTTTTTCTTTGGTTGTATTAACCGGTTTTCAAGGATGGTTGGGCGCCTTGGTGGTTTCATCGAATTTGGCTCCGGTAAAAATCACCATTCACATGTTTGCCGCTTTGCTGTTGTTGGCAATAATTATCTGGATTGTTGAGATTTCACGTCGTTCAGAAAAAAAGATTATTTCCCCAAAATCGCACGATGCACTTCTGAAACCGCTGGTCATTGTGGCTCTAATTTTTACACTTATTCAAGTTTATTTGGGAACGCAGGTTCGGGAATCCATCGATATGATTGCCGAAAGCTTGAATCATGAACAACGGAATTTGTGGATTGACATGCTTCCCTCAACGTTTGTAATTCATCGGGCTTTGTCATTACTTGTTCTGGCAGTGAATGCTTTTGTGCTTATTCGGGCATTTGATCAAGAAAACAAAGCGATTCGAAAAATCTCCTTATTAGCAGGTGTGCTAGTTTTCGCAGAAATCGCTGTGGGCTTTTCTTTTATGTTGTTTGATATGCCGAAGTTTTTACAACCTTCACATTTGATTCTCGCCTGTTTATTATTTGCCATTCAAACAAAGCTCTACTTTGTATTAATTCGAAAAAAATAGAACTCCAGAAGAATTATTTCCACTCGAATGTTTGAATAAGATGTTCGATGTCGCTTCGAATAAATGATGTAACCGGTTCTAGCGAATCGGCATTCGGGGCTGCATAAAAATACAATGATCCTCTCAAAAAGTGTGACGCGCTGTCGCTTATATGAAATTGAATGGACGATGCTGCATTTCCTCCAATTTCATAGATAATTCCGTACACTTTTTTTTCAGGAATATTGACTGTGTATTCTTCTATTTGACTTGCTTTTGCAGCATGCTTGTATGCCAAATTGCGCGAATCCTCGAATAGTTGATTTAGATTACTTTGAACATCTTTATAGCTTAGGTAAACCGTAGCATGCTGTTGCGGGAATGATAAATTCGCCCAGCATTTTTCCATTTTACGAGTTGTATCAATCTGCACTGACGCGTATTGAGGAAACTCAAACCGATAAGGGCATTCTGACTCAAATTTTTGATACGCTTTTTCAGGCAAATCAATGCGGTAATATCCTCGAGGACGTGGCATTGTAATTTCTTCTTCGGAACATGCGCAAAGAAGCGAGATTATTAAAGCCCCCAATAATGCCAAAACAGTGCTAATTCTCATTCAATAATTATTTTTATGCTGGCGAATATAACGAGGATTTTTGCACGCTATTTTATTTGGAGGAAGTAATTTGCTTATTCAATCAACCAAAAATTTAATGCTGAAATATCCAGTTTAGAACCCAATAGCTTTGATTTGCAAAATCTTTGATGTTGATAATGAAAACAAAGAACCTTCAAAACTCAACACTGCCCTGTGATGTAAACCAATGGGAATGAACATACTTATTATTGGTTTGTTACTAAATTATAAGAATTACACGCCTCCTTTATGGTAATTTTCCATAATCTTTGTTTTATACATCATTGTAATTTAACTTGCATCAATGAAAACATCCCATCTAATTTCCTTTATTATACTTTTAGCATGTTTAAGTGTTTATTCATGCAGCGGCTCTGGTAAAAAAGGAACATATAAAATAGAAAAAGCAAATTTTACTTTAGAGGCGCCCCTTTTTGGTGGAGCAAATTCTACTCAAGCAGAACATACGTTAGATTTATCTGCAATCAAAAAAGAATTAGGCTTAGATGATGGCGAAGTGAAATCAGCAAAACTTACTAAGGCAACTATCTATTTCCAAGATTCCGCATCAACAGACATGGCTAACTCTATTGTAATGAGCCTTGCAGGCGATAATGTAAATATGGCCCAACTGGCAGTTGCTAATCCACTCGAAGCCGGTAAAAAAGAGGTTGTTTTAAAGGGTTCTTCCGAAGCAGAAATTGCAGCGTTTTTTAATCAAACAATGATGTATATCGTGCTCGATGTAGATTTGAAAAACGATTCCGAATCAACCTTAATACTTACTGCAGACCTCGAATTTGAAATTGAATTCTAAAAAATGAAACTATGAAAAATCCTATTAAACTATTGATTATCATCACTTTACTTTTTGCTTCAAATGCCACTTTTGCTCAACAAGCCGACGATTTAGTTGGTGTGTGGGAACCTAGCAATGGAAAAGTGCGCGTGAAAATCGAAAAGCTTGGAACGAAGTATTTCGGACGAATTGTATGGCTCAGAGCTCCAATTGACTCTGTTACCAATAAACCGAAAGTAGATAAAAACAATCCCGATGTAGCCTTAAGGAATGTTCCTATTAAAGGTTTCAGATTACTCAAAGATTTCTCTTTTAAAAGCGTTGGCGAGTGGACCGAAGGCACCATTTACGACCCAGAAAATGGTAGTACCTATAGTTGCACTATTAAAATGAAAGATAAAAACACCCTAGACATTAGGGGCTATATTGGTATTTCCGCCTTTGGTAGAACAGATGTTTGGAAACGATTAGAAATCAAAAAGCAATAGTTCCGTATGCTTAAAAAACTTCTTGTTCTCCTTTTTACTTTTCCTGTTCTTGCAAACGCGCAAACAGATACTACCGCCAATCCTCCTGCGGAAGAGGATTTTAGTCAATACGACAGCTACAATTTCGTAGACCAATCTATCAAAAAGTACTGCACTTCTAAAGTTTTCGACCTTAGTCCATCTAAGCTCATTTCAATCGGTTACGATTTTCAAGGAGGTTACAATTTAACCACCGATACCCTTTTTAATCCTAATTCATCTGAATATACTACCCAAAATACGCCGGGTTTTGGTTCCATTCAATACTCGCATGGTTTGCGATTAGCGGTAAACATTCCTGTAATTTCTAATAACGCCATTATTGTGCAATTGGGCGCCAATTATGCTGAACATCGTTATAAATTCAATCAGCTTATATCTTCTCCTTCCAACGACCTTATCACTACTTTAAAAGATAATGGCCTTCGCACAACCGGACTCAATACCACCATTTTCAAACCTTTCAATGAGAGAAGTTTCTTGCTTGTGCAAGCATCTGCAGATTTAAGTGGAGACTTCGGGTTCAATTCTATCAACCTAAAATATCTTCGGTCTTCCGTTGCTGCTATTTGGGGCCAAAAGAAAGGCGATAGAAAAATGATTGGTTTTGGTTTATCTCGCACATACAGAGTTGGAGAGATGAATTACATTCCGGTATTCTTGCTCAACTATACAGCACCCAACCGAAAAAATGGATGCGAAATTCTCTTTCCTGCAAGGGTGCATTACCGACGTACTTTTTCTGCTAGATCGTTAGCATTATTTGGTTATGAACTCGAGGGTCAGTCTTATCACCTTGGAAGTCGAAACACTTCTCCCGCATTGCAAGACCTTGAGTTAAGACGAGGAGAATTACGCATTCGTGCTGTTTACGAACGTTCTATTTCGAGTTTTTTGTGGCTTTCTGCGCAGGCTGGCTTCCGTTACAACTATAGTTTCGAAGCCGATCGTCTTCCCGAAGGCAAAGAGTTCTTCCGCGGTTTCTTTGGCGACCAACCCTACGCCATGCAAAATACCCTAGGAAATACCTTTTACTTTTTGCTAGGGGTAAATTTGGTAAGTCCGTAATTCCAATTTCGGGTCGGCATCATAGCATGTTATCATTCGACAGCTCCTCCAAATAACGAGTGATAAGTCTTGGAAACGCTTTCTCTTTGAGTTGATCCGTGTTTACAATTTCGGAATTATTAAAATAAACGCTGTTGAGTGAATTTACTTGAATATGAAGGAAACGTGTAAAAAGTCTTTGGTGACTCAAAATATGAAGAACTTCATTTGAAATATGTTTGACGAGATAAGTCTCATTTATAAAAAATGGATGCAATTGCCCAAAATCAACAAAGGAGGATTCTATGTTATGGTTTTCTAACTCTATCTCAGGAAATTGATAAAGGCCTGCCCAAATATCGGAATCGGATCTTTTCTGAATGAGTGTTTGACCAAGTTGATCTTCAAATATTAAAAAGATGAGGTAGCGATTTCTAACTTTCGTTTTTTGAAATTTAACGGGGCGCGCCTTAATTGTTTGATTTTTATACGCATAACATTGCTCTCGAAAAACACAATTTAAGCAATCTGGATTGGCTGGCTTACAAACCATTGCACCAAATTCCATCATTGCTTGGTTGAAATC
>CAXNGM010000221.1:0-4586 GCA_964201695.1 Bacteroidia bacterium
CTTATTTGATTCCTTTCTCCATTATTATTATTGATGGAATTCTTTCCGTTTTCTTAATGGTGGTTTCGCGCATTGTTATAAAATCTATTTTCTATGAGATTAATGGCGGTAATAAAATTAAAACCAATGTTATTATTTATGGAGCTGGAGAAACGGGGATTACCGCAAGAAAAGCCATCGAACGTGATGCTGGTGCTAAATACAGAGTAATTGCATACATCGACGATGATGCCAATAAAGTGGGTAAAAAATTACAAGGGAATTTTATCCGTTCCTCGTCCGAATTAAATGATATTATTGAGCAGTTCGATGTAAAACTCCTTATTATCGCCATCGAACAGGTGCTTCCCGCTCGCAAGCAAAAAGTAATCGATGTTTGCCTGGCTTCGAATACCAAAATTTTCAATGTCCCCCCAGTGAAAAGTTGGATCAATGGGGAGCTCAGCTTCAAACAAATTAAAAAAATCAATATCAACGATTTGCTCGAACGTGATCCCATTCAGCTCGATCTGCAGCTTATTCGCAACGAACTTGCAGGGAAAGTGGTGCTCGTTACAGGAGCGGCAGGGTCGATTGGTTCTGAATTAATCAAACAAATTATTCCATTCAAGCCGCTTAAAATAATTTTAGTCGATCAAGCAGAAAGTCCTTTGTATGATCTAGAAAGGGATTTAAACGATGATGCGCTTGCCGAAGGTTTTGAAGTGGTTATTGGTGATATTCGAAGCGAAAGCCGAATGCGTCGTGTGTTTGAACATTTCAAGCCACAATTAGTCTTCCACGCTGCAGCTTATAAACATGTTCCACTTATGGAACATAACCCCTCAGAAGCACTCTTGACAAATGTTTGGGGAACACGCATTTTGGCTGACTTATCAGCCGAATTTAATGTGCTTAAATTTGTGATGGTCTCTACCGATAAAGCGGTAAATCCTACCAATGTAATGGGGGCATCAAAGCGTATTGCCGAAATGTATGTGCAGTCGCTTGGGCAAACCTGCTCAACTAAATTCATCACCACACGGTTTGGAAATGTACTGGGCTCGAATGGTTCCGTTATACCAATTTTCAAAAAGCAAATTGAGCGCGGAGGTCCTGTTACCGTTACTCATCCCGAAATAACCCGATATTTTATGACCATTCCTGAAGCCTGCCAGTTAGTGTTGGAAGCGGGCACTATTGGACAGGGCGGGGAGATTTTCATTTTTGATATGGGCAAGTCGGTGAAGATTATTGATTTGGTTCGGAAGATGATTAAATTATATGGATTAACGGTTGGCAAGGATATCGAAATTATATACACAGGATTGCGCCCAGGAGAGAAATTGTACGAGGAATTATTAAACGATCACGAGAATACAATGCCTACGCATCATCCACAAATTATGAGAGCGACAGTGCAAGAATTCGATTTTGAGCAAATTAACAATCAGGTCAACGAACTCACAACCTTATTCTCCTCGCAAAATAATTTCGATATTGTTTCATATATGAAAACAATGGTTCCCGAGTATAAAAGCAATAATTCCATTTTCGAAAAATTAGATTAACCCGCTTCATGCATCGCACTCCCATTCAAATTCGATTTTCGGACATCGATATACTCAATCACATCAATAATGCAAAATTCCCATCATTCATGGAAATTGGCCGCATTCAGTATTTTCAAGATGCCATTTCCAATCAACACAACTGGAAAGAAACAGGGGTGATTGTGGCCAACTACACAATGGATTTCCGAATTCCCATTTATTTAAATGATCGTTTATTTATTGAAACAGAAGTAACTGCCATTGGAACGAAAAGCATCACATTTGCTTATAAATTTGTTGTTGAAGGAGATGCAGGCGCGATCGTTAAAGCCTCAGGCACAAGCGTTTTGGTCTGTTTTCACTACATCGAAAATCGTAGTATGGAAGTGCCCGCTCTTTGGCGCAATGGAATTAATCTTTTCCAGAACTCGAATTTTTAATTTTAATTTTAAAAACAATCAACAGTAATTTCTGTTACTTGAAAAAAATAAAAATGAAAAAATCGATCTTACTTTTTATTGCAGTTTCAATAACAATGGCATGCGCTCGCGTTGAAACTAGACCTCAAACTATGGATGCAAAAACAGAAAACTCCGCATTTTATTCTTTTAAAATGAAAACTATCGATGGTGCTGAATTCGATTTCAGTAAATTGAAAGGAAAGAAAGTTCTTCTTGTCAATACAGCTTCCGAATGTGGATTTACTCCGCAATACACAGCCTTGCAAGAACTGAATTTGAAGTATGGAGATAAAGTCACTGTGATTGGATTTCCAGCAAACAATTTCGGTGGACAAGAACCTGGAACTAACCAGGAAATTAGTGGGTTTTGTCAAAAGAATTATGGTGTTACCTTTCAGATGATGGAAAAAATATCTGTAAAAGGAAGCGATTCAGCACCACTTTACAAATGGCTAAGTAGCAAAGACCAAAACGGTTGGAATAACGATTCTCCAAATTGGAATTTTTGCAAATACCTTATTGATGAAAATGGTAAGTTGCTGAAGTTTTATACTTCTTCTGTAAAACCTATGAGCGAAGAAATTACCAAAATGCTATAATTGAAGCATTCTATTTCTTCAATCGATCCAAAACAATTAGCTGTTCTTTCGTATACGTTCCTTCCGACAAACTTTTCATCGGAACTTCGAAGCGATAGGATTTGTACAAAGGATTTTTCACTTCAACAACATAGGTACGATCTCCTTCTAATGTTATGAAGTAATCACCGTTTTCATCACTATTGATGTTGAATACTTTCCCGTTTTCTTTATCGGTAACAGATAATTCGGTTTCCACAATTTGAGAGGCATCCGAATCAATTATATGTCCCTTTAATATGGAAATTGGAGGACCTTTTGGAACTTGAACTTCTTGTTCATTGGAGGTTTTTACTTTGCTTGCTTCTACAATAGCAGAAAAATCAATTTCCCAAATATCGATATCTCCTTTTCCTCCATTGCGGTCGGAACTAAACCAAGCTTGTCTTCCATCGGTGCTCAAACAGAAATTACGCTCATCGCCAGGAGTGTTTATTGGATATCCCAAGTTTTCAGGTTCTGAGCAAATCCCATTTTCAATAGTCGTTTTAAAAATATCATATCCGCCCAAACTCTTTGGTGAATTGGATGCATAATACAAGGTCTTTCCATCAGGATGCATAAACAATCCAATTTGGTCGTATTCATCATTAACAATTGGACCCAAACTCACGGCTTTTTCCCATTCGGTTTTGCTTTTCTTTTTGGCCATATAAATATCGCCCATTCCCATTCCGCCTCGTGGACGCTCACTCACAAAATACAAGGTTTTGCCATCTGGCGATAAACAAGCAGAACTTTCAAAATAACTTGTATTGACATCGCCTTCAAGTTCTTCTGCTTTTTTCCATTTTCCATTTGGCGATTTCTTCGAAACATACAAAGTTCCTGAACCGCGTGCGCCTTTATTTCTGTAGACAAAAATCTGTTTTCCATCGGGCGATAATGTCATGTTAGCATCATGGTTATCATCATTAATTTCACCTGGAATGTTTTCGGCTTCGAGCCATTTTCCTGTCAAGGAATCTTTCTTAGAAATGTAGATGTCTTCAAAAAATTTCCCGTCCTCCGGATCAACTAACTTGCCCGTTGATTCAGGTCTACGTGATGTGAAAATCATTGTTTTGCCATCTGCTGAAATGCTTGGATTGTATTCCGGATACTCTGAATTTATTGAAGTTCCGATATTGCTAATATTAACATTAATCGGCTTCGACATCATCTCAATCGATTTTTTACATTGAGTTATAAGTATTGATGCTTCTTCTGTTTCTTCTGATTTTTTTAACGTTTTCTCAATAAAAGTTTTGTACTCATTGATGGCCTTATCCAATTCGCCGGCAAGCTGAAATATTTTTCCAATAAAAAAATACTTTTCGGGATTCGCATTCCCATCCAATGCAATTGAACGATTCAATTGTTCCATCGCATCTTCATAATTTTTGAGGTAGAAATTACATTCGCCACCTAAATAGTAGAGCTCCGACGTTAGGGTGTCGGTCTTTTCCAACTTCCGAAGTTCACTCCAAGCTGAAACGTAATCGCCTCCAGCCATGGTGTTTTTAATTTTGATGAGTTGAAGTTTACTCGTTCCATTATCGGCATAAACAGTCGAAAATCCGAAGGCGAACAGGAGAATTACTAAGCCTGTATTTTGGATGAAATTGGAATTCATTATGGACGTTTTTTTTTCTAAAAATAACAAATCAATTGAATCAATCGGCATTAATTGTACTTATTGAGGTTAAAAAGGTTTCTAAGGCCTGTCTTTTCAAGGAATCTAAGTTGTAAGAAATGCGCTCGGTCAAGTAATTTTCTATTGGATAATGTGTGGGATAAAAACTGCGAACTTCTTTTGCTGCTTCCAGTGGATGACTAATTCCTTGTATTAGTGCCGATTCTATTGGATTCCAGTCGGATTCCAAAATCGGATTGACCGAAACCCAGCAGGCGAAAACAAATGGTAGATTTTTCCAATTATACCATGTTTCACTGAGGTCGTATGCGTATTCAAA
>CAXNGM010000222.1:0-4584 GCA_964201695.1 Bacteroidia bacterium
TTTACTAAAGAAATACAATGAGTTACAATTACGCGTAACTCAATTTTCCCATGTAGAGCAACAATTAATAAATACCAACGATAGCTTAGATCATGAGTTGGTAATGTATAAACGATTAAACAATTTCAATTCGGAAGCACTCAACACTCCCAATGAAATTGAATTTGTTGAGTTAATTTCAGAGGCAATCATTGATATTTTCGAAGTTGAATCTTCATTTGTATTTATAAAATTTAACAATCCTGATAAGAATTCCAAACTGATTGCTGAAGGATTCCATTTGAATGAGTCAAATAATGATCAGATTAAATCGGAAATCATTTCCATTGCTAACAATTACACTTTTGGCAAATCGTTTATTTTAAGCGAAGATATTTTCAATAATCACAAAGAACTTTCAGTATTTTCTGAATGCTTACTATTTCAATTTAAAGAAATTGAAATGGAGGCTACGGTAATCATACTAGCACTAATAAGCAAAGAAAAAAGACCCACTTATTCTAATTTAGAATTACGTAAAATAACAATTTTCAGCGTATTTGCTCAGCAGGTAAATATCCTATTTTCGAATAAAAAGAAAAGCGAAAAAATTCAAGAACAAATAATTAAAATTTCAGAATCCGAATTAGAATTAAAGAGATTGTCGCTTATTGCAACTCGAACAAAAAACAGTGTTGTCATTACAGATAAAGAAGGAAAAATAGAATGGGTAAATGACTCTTTTGTTAAAACAAGTGGGTATACTTTGGAGGAAGTTATAGGAAGAAGGCCCAAAGATTTTTTACAAAGACCGGGAAAAGACACAGAACAAATAGATCAATTAAAAGAAGCCTTACTTAAAAAAGAGCCCATTGAATTAACGATTTTGAATTATACTAAATCGGGCGATTCTTATTACAATCAACTCGAAATTATTCCAATTTTCGACGAACTAGGAAATCATATTAATTTCATTTCTATTCAGAAAGATATCACAGCTGAAATTAAATTTGAAAAAGATACATTACGAATCAATTCGAGGTTTGAATTAATTACCTCCAAATCGAATATCGGAATTTGGGACTTGGATGGCATAAATAATCATGTTGTTTGGAATGACGTTCTTGTTGAGAAATATGGAGCCGACCCAGCATTATTGGGAATGGATTTTTACGAGTTCTGGAAGAAATCCATTCATCCCGATGATTATGAACGTGTGCAATATGAGTCTTCTCTTTTGTATACAACAGACAAATTATCAATCGAAAATGAATATCGGATTGTTCGATACGATAATCAAGAAGTACGTGTCCTTAAGTGCTTTACACTTGCCGAAAAAGACGAAGAAGGTAAAGTAACACGTTTGATCGGAAGCTCTGTTGATATTACAGAAGAAAAGGAGGCGAATCTAAAGTTAATTGCCAGTGAGGAGAAATACAGGGGATTAATTGAAAACATGAATTTAGGCTTAGTTGAAACAAACTTAGCTGGTGATGTTGTATTTAGCAATACACAATTTCAGGAACTCACGTATTTAAAAGACCGTTCCAACATTGTAATTGGCAAAAAACCAGAAATTGAACTAGAACAAAAATTAAAGGCTGGTTTAATATCGAATTACAATAAAATAGATGAGTCTGTTTATGAATTGAATTTCCAACGTTTTGACGGAGTTATTGTTGATTTACTTGTAAGCACCGCACCTGTTCTTGATCAACAAAAAAACAAGAAAGGTTATATAACTATTTACCTTGATATTTCAAAGGTAAAAGTACTTCAGAAAAAACTTGAAATTGCATTAGACGAGCGTAATGAATATATCAACAAGGTAAATTCGATTCGGTTGTTTTATGAAAGTATTTTGGATCACTCTCCCGCTAAAATTGCAGTTATTAGTCCTGATTTCATTATTACCTATGCAAATGATCGTTTAATTGAAAAAGAACCAATTTGGGAAAATACAATTGGGAAATCACTTCCGAAAATTGCTGAGACAACATCAAGTTTTGGGACCAATGCTCTTATTGAGAAAATAAATGAAGCGATTAAAAACCAACAACTATCACAATTCGAAGAATTAAGAACCGAAGTAGATGGCTCCGAAAGCTATATACTTCGCAGTATCTTGCCTTTTTATAGTCAGAATGGAGAGTTGGAACATATCATCATTTCGGGTGTAAACATCACCGATATTAAAACCATTCAGAACGATATTATCAAGAAAAACGAAGAACTTAAAAAGATAAATCTCGAACTTGATAATTTTGTGTACAGCGTTTCGCACGATTTACGCTCACCATTACTTTCTATCAAAGGAATCCTTGCACAAGTATTTAGAACCGGTGACCTCAACGAGAAAGTAACAAAATATCTAAAACTAGCCGAAAGCAGTGTTAATCGACTAGATTCCACTATTCAAGAAATCCTAGAATATTCTCGAAATGCGCGTTTAGGAATAAACGTCAGTGCATTTAATTTGGAAGAAATGTGTCAGACTATTTTTGATGACTTACGCTTTTCTACAAATGAAGAATTTGAATTCACATTTACTGCAAACGATTCGGTTTTTATGCAATCCGATAAATCGAGAGTAAATGCATTATTGAAGAATATCATTGGTAATGCTGTTAAATACCGCAATCCTGAAATTACTAATTCATACGCGCATGTTGAATTTTCAGGAAATGAAAGCGCATACGAAATTAGAGTCATTGATAATGGACATGGGATTCCCGAAAAGAGTTTATCCCGAATTTTCGAGATGTTTTATAGAGCATCCAGTTCGAGTGTAGGAACCGGATTAGGTTTATATATTTGCAAAGAAATTGTAAACAAACTGAATGGGTCTATTCAGGTTGAATCTGAAGTTGAAAAAGGAACTTCCGTGTTGATTACAATTCCAATAATTTTGCAAGATGAACAGTGAAGGCAATAAGGTGTATTTAATAATTGACGATGACGAAGTTTTTAATTTTCTTCATTCCGAAATCATTTCTCAATTAGATTCTAAAGCAGAAATAATCGATTATAATTCGAGCGTTGATGGGCTAAATTTCATCAACGAAACGATTAAAAACAATCAAACACTCCCAGATTATATCTTTCTAGATATTCGAATGCCTGAAATGTCTGGCCTAGAATTGCTTGATGAATTGATGAAAAATTCCATTCAGCCATTCGAGAAGGTGAAAACATTTGTTGTCACTTCTTCACTCGATGATCGGGACAAACAGCGAGCGCTCTCCTACCCTATTGTTTCCGGATTTCTTATTAAGATGATCACCTTAGAATCATTAAGAGAACATATCCAACAATAGATTCTTCTTTATTTTATCGCGCCACGCTTACTTTCACTTTCGCCTTTTTCAATTTCTCTCCCACAATCAATTTCAATAAGTTGGGGACTTTCTTTCTCTGAATAGCAACAAATGATGCCTGATCGGTAATAGAAATTAATCCAACATCCGATTGCGTTAGGCCACCTTTTTTCATCAACAATCCCAATAAATCGCCTTTGCTTATTTTATCTTTTTTCCCTGCCGAAAAATACACACATTCAAATTCGGGTAGTTCAATTTTAGCTATGTTCAATGGGAGTTTTAATTCAGGAAGGGAAACGTTTAAATAGTCGGGTAATTTCTCATCATCACCTTGAATAATGTACGCTTGTCCATCGGCGTGCATCCGTGCAGTTCGTCCATTACGGTGAATAAATGCATCTTCGTGAACCGGCATTTGATAATGAATTACATGTCGAATTTCGGGGATATCTAAACCACGAGAAGCCAAATCGGTAGCTATTAAAACCAAGCAGGAACCCGAACGGAACTTGATCAGGTTACGTTCACGATCGACTTGCTCCATTGCCCCATGAAAAGTTCCATGCGCAAAACCCTGTTCTCGGAAATGCAATCCAATGCGTTCAACAGCTTCGCGGTGATTACAAAACACCAAACTTACTTCCTGCTTAAAACTCGCGACAAGCTTTAACAAGGTATCGAGTTTCTCTTCGGCAGGAGTTTTTATAAGCCGCAAACTCAATTTACTTTCTACTTTATGATGCAGGAAATTGAATACTTTGGGATTGCGAAATGGAACAAAGCCCGGAAATTCATCCAACTCTGTTGCCGAAGTAAGCATGTGTTTTTGCTTTCCTGATAAGGAATTGAAAATAACCTCGAGCTGATCCTGGAATCCCATTTCCAGCGATTTGTCAAATTCGTCCAGAACGAGCATTTGAATGGTTGAAGTATCAATAACGCCTTTTGAAATATGATCGAACAAGCGACCTGGTGTTCCAATAATAAGTGCAGGAGCTTCGGCCAATCTGTTTTGTTCGGTGCGTGAATGATGTCCACCGTAGCAAACCGAAACTTTGAAACCCGTTTTCATCAAACGAAAAACACCTTCGATTTGCAAAACCAATTCGCGGGCAGGTGCAACAATGAGCACTTGTACACCGGTTTTTTCGCTATCCAAAACATCCAAAGCACGCAAAAGAAAAGCAAGGGTTTTACCCGAACCTGTTGGCGAAAGCAATAATATATTGGATGTATTTTTATCACAATCCAACACGGCTTCTTGCATTGGATTAAGTGCTTGAAT
>CAXNGM010000223.1:0-4577 GCA_964201695.1 Bacteroidia bacterium
TTTCAAATCCAACCATTCAATTAAGTAATTTGAGTGCTGGAACAATTGACTCTGTATACACCTTACGAGTTGAATCGCTTGGATGTGTGAAAGATACTTTTGTGACCATAAATGTTACTGCAAATCCAGTTGCATCGTTTGTTTCACCCAACCCAGCTTGTTTCGAAAATAATATGTTCGATTTTCAGGCCGAAGGTATTCACAATGCTAGCAGTGCTCAATTTTTATGGGATTTTGGAGCTTGGGCCGATGTTCCAAACTCCGTTGACCCTAATCCACAAGGCATTCATTTTAATGCAACCGGACTTCAATTGGTGAGTTTAACCATTACCGAACTTGCATGTACAAGTAATGTGTTTTCGGCACCCGTAAATATTTTGAAAATGCCTGTTGCGAATTTCAGTTCGAGTTCTGTTGAGAGCTGTAGTCCAAGTTTGGTTAAATTCGATAATCTTTCAGAAAACGACAATTACCCGTTCACAAGCGAATGGACAATTAGCAATGGACAAACTTCAACTCAGTTAAACCCTTACGTCGTTTTTAATGACCCAGGAGTTTATGATGTAACACTACAAATAACAGGAATGAATGGATGTAGCAATACGTATTCAATGCCTGGATCGGTTCAAATTAACCCATCTCCGGTTTCCAATTTCAATGTGTCTCCTATCATTTCATCTATTTACGACCCTGAATTTACCCTAACTGACTTATCTGATTATGCTGATTCATGCCGCTATGCGATGGGCAATGGAGATACAATTTCTGAATTCGATTATGTGTATACTTATGCGGATACAGGTTCTTATGTAATTACACAATTGCTCAGTAATGAATTTGGTTGTCACGATACTTCCTTCACCAATGTTCGTGTTGATTTTGGGTATAAGATTTTTATTCCTACCTCTTTTTCACCGAATGATGATGGAATAAACGATCGATTTACTGTCTTTGGAGAAGACATCAATGACTTTAACATGATGATATTTAATCGCTGGGGACAGATGCTTTACCGAACATTCGATAAAGAAAATGGATGGGATGGAAAAACACAATTGTCACAAACGTTGGTACAAAACGATGTGTATTTTTATGTGATTAAACTCAAAGATAAGTTAGGTTCTAATTTTACCTACGAAGGCAATTTCACCATTTTGCGATAATCAAATCGACTCTGTATTGTTCAAAATACCTTGAGTTTTCAAGTATTGTTTTACGTCTGCAATATTTTCTTCTTCATTTAAGAAGAAATGCGCCGAAACAATACCTTGAATACCTGTTTCGATGAAAAGTTCAGCGAAATCGTCCTTGCTTTGAACTCCCACTGAAGCAAGAACTGGGACACGCGCATTAGAAGTAATTTCTTTGAGGATTCCATTAATGACTCCGTGATCAGAATATCCTCTTGCAACTGTAGAAACCAATAATTCTCCGGCTCCACGCAATTGGCACATTTCAACCCAATTAAGCAAATCGATTTCTGTTCGAGATTTACCTCCGTTTAAAAAAATCTTCCAAAGCCCAAAAGAGAGACGCGTGTCGATTGCTACTAATAGTGAATTGCTGCCATGTTCCTTCGTTATTTTATTAATCAATTCAGGATTTCGAATTGCCGCAGAATTCACATACACTTTATTTACCCCCAATTTTATCATTTCCTCAACATCACCAATTGTATGAATTCCGCCCCCAAATACAAAAGGTATTTTAAGTGTTTTACTCAGATCTTTTAGAAATTTGGGCAAGTTTCGACGGCGTTCTGTGGAAGTTGTTACATCCATCAAAATAATTTCATCGGCACCATCGGCCTCAAAGCGAAGCAACTGCTCCATTGCCTCGGTATAGCTTAAGATATTGCTTGTATCGGTCAGTGCAAATTGACCATCACTTGTATAAATACTTGGAATTATTCTTCTATCTGTCGAACTTATCATAGGTAATTGCAAAAATAATCTAATATGCTATCGATGTTACAAATTTTTCAGGTACTTGTTTTAGAAAGAAGAAATAGTACATTCGCAATAAACATATTTAAACTAGTTTTTAATGTCAAGGTAGACATCTTATTATGCAGTTCAAACTTGTAATCCACTGTTTAATTAAGAGCATATTTTGATTTATAAACATGATAATCAATTATTTAAAATTTAAAATCGATGAAAAATAAAATCGCAAGTGCCCATCCAAAGGGTCTGTATTTACTTTTTGTAACAGAAATGTGGGAACGTTTTAGTTACTATGGCATGAGAGCAATTTTTACGCTTTTCATGGTAAATGCTTTAATGTTTGACAAATCGCTTGCTTCTACTGTTTATGGAAATTACACTGGTTTAGTTTATTTGACACCTCTTATTGGAGGGTACGTTGCAGATAGATATTGGGGTAATCGTAGATCTATTTTTGTTGGTGGAATAATGATGGCTATTGGACAATTCTTTATGTTCCTTGCCGGGTCATTTTACACGGATGTTAGCCTTGCATCTACTTTAATGTTCACTGGTCTTGGTTTCTTGATTTTTGGAAATGGGTTTTTCAAACCAAATATTTCCACAATGGTTGGTCAGCTATATAATGAAGGTGACAAGCGAGTAGATGCTGCTTTTACAATCTTCTACATGGGTATAAATTTAGGGGCGTTTATCGCTCCACTTGTAACTGGAGGACTTGGTGAGGTTTATGACCAAGATGGCTTAATTGTTCCTGGTATGTTTAAGTGGGGCTTTCTTGCAGCTTGTATAGGTATGATAATCAGTACAATTGTATTTGAACTTTTGAAAAACAAATATATTGTTGATCCAAATGGAAAACCTATTGGTGTAAAACCTGAAAAAGTTATTGAAGAGAAGAAAGAGGCAAAACCTATGAATGTTGGAAGTATTGCACAATGGGCATCTATTTCTTTATTGCTTTTCGTAGCGTTTAAAGGATTTATGGGCCTTGATTTAATTGGCGCTTTTATTTATACTTTATGCCTTATTGCACCTGCGTCAATTATAACAGATAAAAGTCTAACAAATGAAGAAAAACAAAAAATCTGGGTAATATTTATAATTGCATTCTTTGTAATTTTCTTCTGGTCGGCATTTGAACAAGCAGGTGCTTCATTAACATTTTTTGCTCAAGAACAAACAGACAGACATATTTTTGGAACTGAAATTCCATCTTCCTACTTTCAAAGTATCAATGCTATAGCAATTGTAATTTTTGCACCTTTATTCGCATTAATATGGACTAAACTTGGAGCAAACAACAGAGAACCTAGTTCGCCTGTTAAACAAGCATTAGGTTTATTTTTACTTGCTGTTGGTTATTTCATTATTGCCATTGGTGTTAAAGATATAGATCCTAGCTTAAAAGTGAGCTTATTTTGGTTGGTTACTCTTTACACTGTTCATACGTTTGGAGAACTTTGTCTGTCTCCAATTGGCTTATCAATGGTTGTTAAACTAGCTCCAGTTCGGTTTGCTTCTTTATTAATGGGTGTTTGGTTCTTATCAACAGCAACTGCTAATAAGTTTGCAGGAGATTTAAGCTCTTTATATCCTGAGGAAGTTAAGCTGGAGAGATCAATAAAAATTTCTGGATTTGATTTCAAAGCTGCTGATAGCACTCAGACAGTAAAACTTGCAACAATTGACAGTAATTTTGTTAAGGATTTGGGTTTAAATTACAAAAACAATGTAGCTGATATTAGCCTACTTTCTGATGATTTCAAAGAAGAAAAAGAACCTGGTTTTGTTGAAGGAGTAAAAAATAGATTATTTGGAATTGAAGCGAAAGAAAAAACAGACTCTTTAATTAGTATTAATTTAAACTCTGATGCTAAATCCAAGGTTTCGGATTTTACTCTAAAATTAATAGTCGGTTCAAAACCTAAATTTCATTTTGCTCATTTCCTAAATAAACAAGGCAATAAACTTGCTATTATCAAATATGAAAAAGGTAAAAAGGGTGATAAAGATTCAAAAGTCATTGAGATCTGGAATATTAAACCTGAAAAACCTGCTTTTTTAGGAATGAAAATCGAAAACCTTTATAATTTCTTTATGATTTTTGTTTTCATGGCGGGAACAGCTTCTGTGATATTATTCTTATTATCAAAAAAGCTATTGGTTATGATGCACGGCATAAAATAACTGTGTGAATAGTTAAGGAGTTTTTATCCCGATTGACAATGTCAATCGGGATTTGCACCGCTTGTTAAGAAACTTATGGGAGACGTCAAATAAATTCCAAATTCATTTTAAAAGCTGCTAAGTTTCGATTTAGCAGCTTTTTTTTTGAATTGCATTCAAGCATCAATATATTTACAGAAAATCAGTTATTATGCGCTTACTAATTTCTTTGCTTGTATTTCTACCTTCAATATTATCAGCTCAAAACGAAGGTATTCGTTGGATGAGTTTTACCGAAGCAATGGCAAAACGTCAAACGGAGCCCAAAAAGATATTTATTGACATGTACACCGATTGGTGCGGCTGGTGCAAACGCATGGATGCCACAACATTTGCCCATCCCGAAGTGGTTAAATACATGAATGATAACTATTACGCTGTAAAATTCAATACCGAAAAAGA
>CAXNGM010000224.1:0-4539 GCA_964201695.1 Bacteroidia bacterium
TCGAAGCGTATACTTCATTTTGGGCAGAAGCTGTTAGTGATCATGATTTAAATGTTGCATTGGAATTTCGTCAAAAGCATTCGCTCGACTTAATGATTTTGGGTGGAGGTTCAAACATTTTGCTTACCCAAGATTTTTCTGGATTAATCATACAAAATAAACTTCATGGAATTCGTTCAGAAGTTTTCTCTTCCAAGGAAGTTTTGGTTGAAGTATCGGCAGGCGAAAATTGGCATTCCTTTGTGCAACATTGCATCGCAAAGGATTGGGGCGGACTTGAGAATTTATCGCTGATTCCAGGCAGTGTAGGTGCTTCTCCCATGCAAAATATTGGTGCGTATGGATGTGAAATAAAAGACACATTTTATTCCCTTCGGGCGATGGATATTCAAGATGGAAGTATCCATGAATTTGATGCACAACAATGCAAATTCGGCTACCGGGAAAGCATATTCAAACACGAAGCAAAAGGCCGATACATCATACTTTCAGCAAAATTTAAACTTTCAAGTAAAGATCACCAAATCAAAACTTCGTACGGGGCCATTTCCCAAGAATTGGAAAAGATGGGCATTCATAGCCCAAGCATTCGCGATGTGAGTAATGCCGTCATTGCCATTCGAAAGTCTAAACTTCCCGATCCAGCGGTGATTGGAAATGCAGGAAGTTTCTTTAAAAATCCGGTGGTAGAAAATTCCATTGTGGAGAAAATTCGCAGCATAAATCCACAAGTTGTGGCATATCCTGCCGATGAAAATCATTCAAAATTGGCTGCTGGATGGCTTATTGAAGCTGCAGGTTGGAAAGGTTTTCGTCGTGGCGATGCAGGTGTTCATGCTCTACAAGCCCTTGTTTTAGTTAATTACGGAAATGCTACTGGCAAGGAAATCTGGCAATTATCGCAGGATGTTGTGGATGATGTAGCAAGCAAGTTTGGCGTTGAATTAGAACGTGAAGTGAATATCGTTTGATGAATAGAGTAAATGGTTTAAATGCTATAATATCCTCCGAATTTTTCCAAAATCAGCTTTGAAACATTAGTATTCCAAGACTTAGGGAGCATTAATTCATACTACTTGACAACAAGTTAAAAACGCAAAATAAAATGCATTTTAGTTTTCAAACCATGAAGAAAAAAATAAGTTTTGCTATCATTCTGTCTTGCTTAATGCTTATGCCATCCCTAACAAAAGCATATACAATCAATAGTGTATCTGGTAATTTAACCGAATGTGATACAATGACAAGAGGCATTTTTATTATTTGGTGGGACAATGATTTCGACTATTCCTCAACGGCGGATTTGATGTTGGATTCTATGTTAGCTTATAGAAATACTTGTTTGAATAATTTAGGAATGCAAGACCCGTTAAACGCACAAAATGGTTTTTACTGCAATATTTACATTCATGCACCTGGAAATCCACTTGACTTTTTCTCAAGCAATTTCCCGGCTTGGGGAAATGGTGTTGGAGGCGATGTGAATGGATATCCATTTATGACATTACCTAATTTTGTTTTGGATGCAAATTATGCAGGTACTTCCATGGGACGTTGGATAAATCTTGCCCATGAAACTTTTCATATTTTTCAGACTCATGGAATGTGGGATATTACTCCAGGAATTTATCTTACAGATGATGGTGGTTGGTTTGTGGAGGCATCTGCAAATTGGTTTGCTTTCAATCGTTATCCCAACTATGTTAGGTCGTTTGTAGAATCCGAAATTTTGGTTCGCACTCCACATGTTCCACTATGGTTGGGATGGGCTAATTTACCTAGTTATTATCCAAATAACTGGCAAAGGCAAGTTCATCAATATGCCTTATCCACTTACTTATACTACATCACAAACAATGCAGCTATTTCTGATAGTAACCTTGTTTCTATCTTTTACAGCGGAACTTCGCTAACACCGCAGGAATACATGTATAATCAAATAGGTGGAGCGACTTTGCGAAATCATTTTATTGATTGTTACGCACACATGACCAATGATTTTGATTTTATTTTACCCTCTCAACATGTCGCAGCTCAAAATGAGTGGAACACTTATGCAGAACCTCAAGACGATAATCAATTTATACAAACCTATTTCAATTCAGGAAGTGGTGGGTGGTTTCAGCCCGATGATTCGATAACAACAAATGCTTGGTCCTTTAATACCTATAAATTACTCAACTCAAACTCTGAAACTTACACCTTTGATTTGGATGCTGATGCTACTGGAACTTTTGGAGACAGTTCTTATTTTCAAGGAAAAATATTGGTGCAAAACAGCGTTACAGGAGCAAGTTTTTATGACTTAGTGATGAGCAATAATTATCAAGGTTCTCTTTCGTTGAACTTAACACCAAACGACACCGCTGCTTATTTCATTATTGCTTCTATGCCAGAAATCTTTGAAGATGAAAATCCTACATTTCAACTATTTCCTTATCAAATGAGAATTAACACAGGAACAATAGGGATTTTAGAAACAGGAATTCACTCTCTTCCAAAATTTGAAATTGCACGTTATAATTTATTAGGACAAAAAATTGAGAAAAGCACTGGTGGCTTGCAGTTGATCGTTTACAATGATGGAAGCACAATGAAAGTTTTTATCCAACGATAATAAAAGCGAAAGTTGTTCGCATTGAATAAATTTTTTGGCGAACATCAAATAGTTTTACTCTCAACGAACATCAAGGCACCAAAAACATTGGAAGCCTTCAAAGACAAGAACTCCAGGTGTTTGAGCCAATCTTTTGTTGTGTTTGTTTGTGCAACTATTGGGCTCTTCAGGTTTGCGCGGAAAGATAATAGAGGTATATCGTTTTGGATAGAATCTTATTATTTATCTCAGTTTGATCGAGAAATTGAAATTTGCTAAGTTGAGTTGATGGTGAAAGAGTTAAAACTACTGCTTCAGAAATTGAGATCTAATTGAGCCTTTCCTACCTAGCGCTTCAATAACATAATTCCCATTGGATAGAGACTCCAAACATACTGTATTGGTATTCTGTTCTATCATAAGCTGCCCGGTCATACTATAAATCCGAAGTAAAAAAATCACATCATCGGTCTTAACAGTAATCTCATTATTAGCTGGATTCGGGTAAATGCTTGATTGATTAATTGATTGGTCTTCATTCCCTAAACTTGATTTTTCATAGTAGAAATACTTATCGCTTGCAATAACCAATTGGTTCGAGATTGATGATCGATCGGAATATTTCTCTCTGGTAATGAATCCCTCATTATCATATTCAAACACGACCACTTTATTTAATGCATTGTCTTGAATAGCTTCAATTTCCACTATCTTATCATTGCTATCGTATGTGAAGTTTACCACACCGATATTCCCATCTGTTATGTTTACTCCATCAATCAGTGTCAGTTTTCCTGCAGTATAGTAATAGTCGAAATCCCACTTAAGTTGTGAAAATTGAAACGTGTTGCCTAGGTATGATTTAACGTTGTTCACTTCATTACCATTATAACTTATACTGAATTCTAAGTAAGGGGAAGCCTGCCCAGTAGAAACACTATAATTAGTGGTTACCACTCTAACAAGTTGGCCATCTGAATTATAAAATAAAGAGTCGGAAGAAATTTGAACGTTGGGTTCTCCAAAAAATCTACGGACCAAAGCTCGTTTGCCATTTAGTGTGTATTCGTATTCTGTTCTTTTTTCAAAAACGTAATCTGTGTTAAAGCTATATAGTACTTGTTTCTCAATGGCAATCAAGTCGTTGTTTGCATTATATGTAAACAATTCTCGGGTTGGGTTTAGTGATGTTTGCTTTAAGGTAACGAAGCCCGAAGTTAACTCATAGTTAATTGTGTCAATTGGAATCCCCGCTGATCCTACATACTTAAATTCTTTGTTGCATCCAATCATAGGCTGAGTATAAAACCAGATAACGAGCTCACCATCAAAACCCAAAACAGGTTCATTTGAAGTAAGGGCTCCCAAATTAGAATCATATATGAACGAACTTGAGTCAATTTGCTCAATTGCACCAAATGAGTCATAATTATATTGTTTAGTACCTACTAATTTTTGTTGAGAGAATGAAGAAAAGGCTATCATCTCCATAAGGAATAAAAGAGTATACTTAGGCATGATTTGTTAGCTAAAATATTAATTTAAAAGGTGGAAAGGTTATATTTTTTTCAAATTTATTATAATTATCATGGCAATTCCATTAAATTTTTCTGTTTCCATAGTATTTAAATGGGACGTTAGACAACTTCACGTTTAACACTGAAAAAGAATTTACTTCCTTGTTTCAGCTCACTTTCTACCCAAATATCGCCAAGGTGCTTTTCGGCGATTTTCTTACAAATCGCCAATCCAATGCCGGTTCCAGAATATTCGTTGCGATTATGAAGGCGCTTGAAAGGTACGTAAATGGTGTCGAAATGCCTGCTTTCAATGCCAATGCCATTGTCTTTAAAGCAAAACACCACATGCGTTTCTGTGCAGCTCGATGAAATGCTAATTTCGGGGGAGGGTTTATCGCAATACTTCAAGGCATTCGATACAAC
>CAXNGM010000225.1:0-4529 GCA_964201695.1 Bacteroidia bacterium
TTCGAAGATATTACCCCGCCAAACTGAGCTTGTAAATCTTTATCAATTTTCATTTGAAGCTTTAATTTAAACAGGCCTGTCGATTCATCAATTCGTGCTGTTGGATAAATCTTTCTGATGCGTTCGTCGTAAGCAGCACGATAAAAATATGGTCTGATATTTTCAATGTTTGCAGGGAATTCTTTTTGTCGGAACGACCTCTTAATAAAATTCGATTGGTTCTTCGTCAATCCTTCAATTTGAATTTCATCGATTTTAACTAGCTTTTGTTTTATGTAAAATCGTTTTCTTCTTTGAGTAAGGGAATCCTGATCTTGCCTTCTCTTAATCATCGATTGAATCTGAGGCATTCGGGCTAATGTACTTTGATAACCTCCTTCAATCATCGCTTCCGTTTCGTCAAAATCCAAGATGCCCAATTTGGGGATTTTAGGGCGAACAATGAGCATGTTTTCGGTTTCGCAAACCTCGCCGAAGCTGGTGCGTTCCATGAGCATGTTTTTAATTTGAGAGAGGATGTCTTCTTCTTGTGGTGGTTTAATTTCCGAAACAACGGTACTTCCAATAATCACATCGGGCAAAAAATCTCGGTACATCACATCTGCCGGAAAATTATTGTACAATCCTCCGTCAAACAAAAGTTTATCGTCTACCACAATGGGTTTGTAAAAAAACGGATACGTCGATGATGCGCGCATTGCTTGACCTACATCTCCTTCTTTAAACACCACTTCGGCTTTATTGTAAATGTCTGCAGCCACGCATCGAAAGGGAACAAACAAACTATCGAAATTATAGTGCGCCGCTGCACTTATTGCAGATGTTCGTTCCAAAAAGGCAAAGTCCATATTGGCTGGAGAAATAATATTTGTTGGAAAACGTGTTTGGATAACCGAATCGATTCTGAATTTTATACCAACCCAATTTGCATCAGGTTCGCGCGCTCTGTAAAAATATACGTATCGATCTACCTGCTTGCCAAACACCCAGCCCTCGAACTCCTCACTTTTAACGAGTGTTTCAATTTCCGCAGGTGAATATCCCATAGCGTACATTCCACCAACCAAAGCGCCCATTGATGTTCCGGCAATGTAATCGATCGGAATGTGTGCTTCTTCTAATGCTTTTAAAACACCCACATGTGCTAATCCGCTAGAGCCCCCTCCACTTAACACCACGCCAACCCGTTGAGCCGAAGAAACGAATGGCAACAGTAAAAAGGAAAGGAGAATTAAACGAAAAACCAACACTGCTCGAAGCGTTATTTAGTTGCCATAAACTTACGGATTTTGAACGCTTGTTTGATTCAGCGATTCCAAAAACGTATTAATTGTTTGAAATAGGGTGCCGACTGAATTAATCGGCTTCCATACCAAGAAAATGCTTCGCCGTCAACCAATCCAATTCGAGCTTTAGGCAGCAGTCGGCTGAGCTCTTCGGCATGTTTTTCGGCAAATGGAAAGGGTTCGGAGGAGAGTAAAACCAAGTCCGGGTTCATTGCAAATAGCTGTTCGGGGCTTAAGGTCGGATAGCGATCTGATGAATCGGCGCTTAGATTTATCAAGCCACACCTTCGAAGCATATCGTGTATGAATGTATCAGAATTAACCGCCATGTATGGATCTCGCCAAATCAGATACACTGCTTTTTTGGGAATTTGGATTGGCTCCAGCATTCCGAAACTCTGTGTGATTTTGGAAATAATTTGGGCGGACTCTTCTTCTCTACTTAAAATTTCGCCCAATTGAGTAATCATATTCAAGGCATCGTCAAGATTGCGGATATCCGAAATCCAAACCGGAACATGCTTGGACAGCTCTTCCAATTCGGACTGTGTATTTTCCTCTTTGTTGGCGATGACCAAGTCGGGTTTAAGATCGATGATGCTGTTTATATTCAGATTCTTGGTTCCACCCACGCGGGTTTTGGTTTCGAACCAATCATCGGGATGAATGCAAAATTTCGTGATTCCAACTACCTCTTCATCAAGCCCCAATTCATAAAGCAATTCAGTTTGTGAGGGCACCACCGAAATAATTCTTTGGGGAATTTCGCTAACCGAAAATGTGCGGCCCATCATATCGGTAATGGTTTGTAATGACTGAGATTTCATATTGGCAATACTAAGATATTTTGGAGTTGAATAAAAGCTGGGAGAACTCTGTTTTTCAGAAAAAACAAATCGCTATTCCTATAAAAAATTTGTTGTGATATATTGGCTTAAATATTGCCAACGAAAATTTTCCTGTATTGGAAAACTTATATTCAACGATTAAAATTAGACATCTGTAAATGAAAACAAAGGTTGTTTTAATTCTACTACTTGCAATTTTCTGCAAAAATGGATTCGCTCAAAATCTTACTATTGAATTGTTTAATAAAACAGGAATCGATCTTGATTCAGTTATTCTAAACAAGGTGTATTGCGGAAAAATTGAAAAAGATTCATCCCTTAAAGTTCTAAAATGCACAGGGTTTTATTCATCAAGCGGATGGCCTCTACTTAAAATTTCCGGCATCATCCATGATAAAATTCCTGTCCGCAGTTTAACGAAATGTGGCACAAAGGCGAAGTTCATTACAACGGGGAAACACCAATTTGATATTTACTTAAGCAAACCCGAATTGGGCAATGTTCTGACGTTAAAAAAACATGAGTGAGTTTTTAATGCTGCTAAATTTGATTCCGTCTTTCAAATTCTAATTGGAAAAATTAAGCACCCTCAATTTCCAAAAATTTCCATCCTTCCCTATTCTGCAATTTTTACCTTTGCAGCATGTATTACAAAAACATCCTCGAAACCATTGGAAACACACCGATGGTTCAGCTTAACCGCATTACCAAAGACATTAAGGCAACCGTTTTAGCCAAGGTGGAGACAACCAATCCCGGAAATTCCATCAAAGACCGTATGGCGCTCAAAATGATTGAAGATGCCGAAAAAGACGGACGCCTAAAACCCGGAGGAACAATCATTGAAGGAACCAGCGGAAATACCGGAATGGGTCTCGCCATTGCTGCGGTTATTAAAGGATACAAATGCATTTTCACCACCACCGATAAACAATCGAAAGAAAAGGTAGACGCGCTTCGTGCTTTTGGTGCCGACGTTATTGTGTGTCCAACCAATGTGGAACCGGAAGATCCCAGTTCGTATTATTCGGTTTCGAGCCGTTTGATTGCCGAAGTGCCCAATTCTTGGAAACCTAATCAGTACGACAACCTCAGCAACTCACAAGCGCATTACGAACAAACCGGTCCCGAAATTTGGGAGCAAACCGAAGGTAAAATCACGCATTTGGTGGTGGGTGTTGGAACAGGCGGAACCATTTGCGGAACAGGTCGCTACCTAAAGGAGAAAAATCCGAACATCAAAATTCTCGGAATCGACACCTACGGATCGGTGTTTAAAAAGTACAAGGAAACTGGCATTTTCGATAAAAACGAAATTTACCCATACATCACCGAAGGCATCGGCGAAGATTTTCTTCCTCAAAACGTCGATTTCAATGTGATTGACCACTTCGAAAAAGTGACCGACAAAGATGCTGCAATAATGACCCGTCGCATTCCACGTGAAGAAGGCATCTTTGGAGGAAATTCAGCAGGTTCGGCCATGGCTGGTTTGATTCAAATGAAGGATATGTTTAAGGAAGGCGATTTGGTTGTGGTGATTTTCCACGATCATGGCACGCGTTACTTAGGCAAAATGTTCAACGACGATTGGATGCGCGACCGCGGTTTCTTGGAAGAAAAATCTCCTAAAGCAATCGATTTAATTGAACGCCACAAGCATTTGAAACTGGTTACTGTGGATGCGGAAGACTCCGTTGCAGAAGCTTTTGCAATCATGCGTAAGTTTGATGTATCGCAAATTCCTGTGAAATCTGGAAACGACTTTGTGGGTTCATTAAGCGATAGTCATTTGTATGCGCTCATTTGTGACAACCCAGAATTGAAGCAATCGAAGGTGAATGAAGTGATGCAGAAGACCTTCCCATTTGTGAATCCGCAAGCCAAACTCGAAGAAGTTTCGAAACAAATTAACCGCGAAAACGAAGCGGTATTGGTGCGTGACATGCTGGGAGCTGTTCACATCATAACCAAGTACGATATTATCGAAGCCCTGGGTTAATCTTCTTTCGGTGGATCGTCTTTGGGTTGCCTAAATTTTTTTGGCGAATACTAAAATAAGAGGTCAATGATTTGGCCATCTTTGGGGATTCATGTGTTTTTGTCATTTTCAAAATCTCTTGAAAATACGTAACAATTATGTCTCGAAAGTTAGACTAAAACTGAGATTTATTGAGTTAGTCTATTCTTATATTTAGGATATAATAGAATTTTGATGAACGAAAAAATGTTTTTAATGAAGATTAAATTTCATTTTTCAAAACATTACATCTTCCTCCTTTTTCAATTATAAATATTTGTAGATTTGGGGGCAAAATTCGGGCGAAACTGTTAAACATAATCCCTCGCGAAATGTTAGACGTTAGCTTTAAAAAACCTTTATGAACGGAACAAA
>CAXNGM010000226.1:0-4524 GCA_964201695.1 Bacteroidia bacterium
TCCCTGCATAAATTCTTCAATCACCACCACATTGCCTGCATTCCCAAATTTACCTCCCAACATTTCCTCTAATTCAGTTTTAGCATTTTCGAGATCGGATGCTATAATTACACCCTTTCCGGCTGCTAGTCCGGAAGCCTTTAACACATGGGGCGAATTCATTGTATGAAGAAAATCCTTGCCCTCTTCCAAGGTAGCCGGAGTAAAACTTTTGTAACGCGCTGTTGGAATTCCATAACGCATCATAAATGCTTTCGAGAAATCTTTGCTTCCTTCGAGTTGAGCGCCAGCAGCAGATGGACCAATAACGGGAACATAACTAAGCAATGGATTGGCTGCGAATGCATCTGCAATACCCAAAGTAAGCGGCTCTTCAGGACCAACCACCAACATGTCTATTTTGTTGGATATGGCAAAATCCATCACTTCTTCAACAGAATTGATATTGATTTGGATATTTTTTCCAAATGAGGCCGTTCCAGCATTTCCGGGTGCAATAAAAAGTTGACTGAGTTTCGGACTTTGGGCTATCTTCCATGCCAATGCATGTTCACGACCACCAGAACCAAGAAGAAGGATTTTCATGCTTCAAAAGTCCGAGAATTTTCCCGTAAAATGAAAATTAAAAAATCTAATGGATGTTTTTCAAGAACATTTCTGCAATACGAAGTGCAGGTAAGGAAGAAAATATAAAGATTATTCACCCCATCGCGTATTACTCTTTGAGCAATTTCATAACGGAACTTCGGCCATCAGTATATTGAACACGGATCTGGTATAATCCTGAAGTTAAATGTGATATATTCAACGTGGAATCCTTTCCTGTTAATAAAACCCTAGCACTCATATCAAAAAGTTGCCAATTTAAAATGGGATATTCGCTATTGAGTTGAAGCATACCACTTGTGGGATTGGGGTAAAGCGTCAACTTTTCATCGTTAGCCAGTTGTGAGGGACTTTCGTCTACAGAAGTTATAACTCCACTCAGCTCTCTGCGGATAATGGTCTGATTTTGACCTACTATCCAAATAGCGGAAGTATCGAGTGCATGAACACCCCACCCCGCATAGGCATATGGAAAAGTAAGGTCTGTCCAAGTTTGACCTCGGTTAGCGGTAAAACTCACATCGCACATGGCATTTGTAAAGCTTCCCACGGCAAAGCAAGTGCTATCGTTAAGGCAGAAAAAATCGAAGGGTGTTTGCATACAGGTTGCGCCTGCTGCTTCGAAAGTGCTGCCGTTTGTTGTACGAAAAACATCGCCTTCGCTATTGATGAGATAACCGGTATTGTCGTTCAAAAACCAAATCTGGCGTAGGCTGCCAACTCCGGTGCCACTGAGAAGACTAAAGCTTGTTCCACCATTTATGGTTTTGCGAATTGCGCTGAATTCATCAATTACGTATCCTACATTAACCGAGGGAAAATGAAGTTCTAAGAGGTTTTGGATAACTCCACTGATCGGAATGGCACTGAAACTAGTTCCGCCATTCGTGGTTTTCCAGAGTTTACCCGTGTTTCCGCAGGTATAGCCCACCGACGAGGTTGGGAAATGCATGGCATTGAGCGGTCCGCTTGCGTCGAGGGTTTGAGTGGTGAATGTTGAACCGCCATTGCTCGTGGAGACGATTTGTCCATCGTCGTTGCAAACCAGAACCTTTGAAGCGCTGATAACGGCCATATCGGTTATATAATCGAAGTAGGGAGCTGCTGTTTGTATTTGCCATGTTTCGCCTCCATTGCTGGTTTTAAGGATTTTTCCTTCGTCGCCGCCAACCCAACCTTGGGTATTATTTAGCATGCGGACCCTTCGGAAAGTTGAAATTCCTGCTTGTGGATTGGCTTCAGTAAAACTAGCTCCATAATTGTTGCCGATTTTGACACCTCCGGTAAGGTTGGTAACCACAGCGTGTCCATCATCGGATAAAGCACCGCTGCGCAAATTGCCCGTGTAAAAAGTTGATGACCATGTTGTTCCTCCATTGATGGTTCGGTATATATAACCGCCAGAAACGGCCATTCCGCTTAAGGAATCGGCAAAGTCGAAAGAGCGGATATACTCCGAAAGTTGAGGGTAGCTTTGCTGGCTCCAGGTTTCACCAGCGTTAGTTGTTCGAAAAATGGCATTGCCAAACGCACCTGCAAAGCCCAAGGTGTCGTTCAGAAAATTCATAGCGTAACAGTTGGTGAAATAGTAGCCGAAATTCTGATTCCAGGTTAAGCCACCATTGGTAGTTTTATACATGCCAAATGTGGAGCTTCGGCCTGCAAACCCAGCATCGGGACTTATAAACCAGACACATTGAAGGCTGCCATTTATGGACGAGTTGGAGATATCGGTCCAGGAGGCGCCTGCATCCTCGGTTCGCAGTACTTTGCCAATATTTCCTACGATGTAGCCAATACTGTCGGTTGGAAATTGCATATCGTTAGCACTTACAGCATTGTTTGAATAGGTTAGATTCCAGGTTGCCCCGCCGTTAATGGTTCGATAAAGCTCCAGTCCGGAGTTGTCGTAACTGCCCGCAACCAAAATATCATCCGGATTGCGAACCCAAATGGCTTTAAAGTTTTTCAGAGTTTGCTGCTGTTTTATTGACCAGGTTTGACCATTGTCGAAACTCATGAGCAGCATGCCCTGATCGCCAACAGCAATAAAGGTTTGGCCAGAAACATGTTTCACTTCGTTGAGGCTATGCCCACCATATTGTGGATGCTGCCAGGTAAAATCGGTGAAGTTTTGTGCATTTGCCTTGAAAACTAGGCAAAGCCCTATGAGAAGAAGATGTTTCATACTATAAATTCAGAGAGATTTCCCGTAAAATGAAAATTAAAAAATCTAATGGATATTTTTCAAGAACATTTCTGCAATGCGAAGATCGATGGGGCGAGTAATCTTGATGTTCTCTTCGTTCCCTTCAACCAGCGTAATATTAAAATCAGCAGACTCAGCAACCGAAGCGTCGTCGGTAAAATCGGGTCGATATTCTTGCTTGTACGCTTCAATGATTTTCTCTGCTTGAAAACACTGAGGCGTTTGAACCGTTCTCAATGCATCGCGAAGAAGCGCTTCATTATTTCCATCAGTATGTAAAATTCGCATCGATTCGCTTGGTTGTAAAACAGGAACAGCAGCACCATAAAGCAAAGCGGCTTCGAATGTTTTAAGTATGGTAGATGAACTTACCAAGGGGCGAACGGCATCATGAATACCAACAAGACCCGAGTGTACCAAAGCCAATCCGTTTTTAACAGAATGAAAACGCGTTTCTCCTCCCAAAGCAATTTGATGGGGAACATCAAAATTGAACTGAGCCATTAATTCATTCCAATAAGCGAGATGCTCACTAGGAAGAACAAGCACGATAGCAGCATCAGGTAAAGTTTCATTGAATCGATTGATAGTGTGCATCAAAACCGGCAAACCATCAAGCAATAAAAATTGTTTAGGAATGGCAGTCTGCATTCGCTGACCACTTCCTCCTGCCACGATAATAACGTGGTGCTTAGTCATTAGATTATAAGCATCGCATCGCCATAAGTAAAGAAGCGGTAATTTTCTTTAATCGCTTCTTTGTAAGCATCCATTAAGAAATCATGTCCTGCAAAAGCAGAAACCATAATTAATAAGGTACTCATGGGCATGTGGAAATTGGTGATTAGCGAATCTGCTACTCGGAAATCGTATGGAGGAAAGATGAACTTATTGGTCCAGCCACTGTATTCTTTCAAAAACCCTTCTGTTGAAACCGAACTTTCGATGGCGCGCATAGTGGTGGTTCCAACAGCAACAATTTTGTGTTTTTCGGTCTTTGATTTATTCACAATTTCGGCAGCTTCGGGAGTGATATACATCTCTTCGCTGTCCATTTTGTGCTTACTTAAATCTTCTACTTCAACATTGCGGAAACTTCCCAAACCAACATGGAGTGTCACTTCCGAGAAGTTGATTCCTTTTAATTCCATGCGTTTCATCAACTCACGGCTAAAATGCAAACCGGCTGTAGGAGCAGCAACCGCACCTTCGTTTTTCGCAAAAACTGTTTGAAAACGATGAACATCTTCTTCATCCGGCTCGCGGTTAATGAATTTCGGGATGGGCGTTTCTCCCAAGGAATATAATACTCGCTTAAATTCTTCATGTGGGCCATCAAACAAGAAACGCAAGGTGCGTCCGCGTGATGTGGTATTATCAATTACTTCAGCAACAAGCGAATCATCTTCTCCGAAATACAATTTATTTCCGATACGGATTTTACGGGCAGGATCAACCAAAACATCCCAAAGGCGGCTTTCGGCATTTAATTCGCGAAGCAAAAACACTTCAATTTTGGCCCCTGTTTTTTCTTTATTACCGTACATACGCGCAGGAAACACACGTGTATTGTTGATGATAAACGTATCGCCATCGTCAAAATATTCAAGTACATCACGGAACATGCGGTGTTCAATCGTTTTTGTTTTGCGATTCAATACCATTAAACGAGATTCATCGCGGTTTTCGGTTGGACGTTCCGCAATTAG
>CAXNGM010000227.1:0-4493 GCA_964201695.1 Bacteroidia bacterium
CGAGCATCCCCAATAAGTTTCATCACTCCAGCATGATCATGCGCTTCTGCATACACACGCAAAAGTGGTTCAGTGCCAGAAGGACGAACCATCAACCACTCATCTTCACTCACAAAGAATTTGTATCCATCCATATCTTCTAGACGAATCACTGGACGATTCCCAATCGATTTCACCTCACCATTTTTACATGATGCGATAACACGTTGCTTTTCAGCTTCGGGTAAAAGTAAATCGTTACGATCGACGCTAAAAGCTCCCGTAATTTCATATACCTCGTCAATCAGTTCATTGAGCGTTTTGCCAGACTTGGCCATAAATTCCCAAATAACCAAGCCCATCCAAATTCCATCACGTTCTGGAATATGTCCTTTTATGGCGATTCCACCCGATTCTTCACCACCCAACAAAACATCATCTGTGATCATAATTCCAGCAATGTACTTGAATCCGATTTTCACAATATCTAAATCCAAATTGTAATGGTTGCAGATATTTTTCACCTTAACGGTAGAAGAAAATGCTGTACAAACTTTTCCGTCGAGTCCTTTGTATTTCTTTAAATAATGGATGAGCAATAAAATGATATGGTGAGAATCGACAAAATTCCCTTCATTATCGAATAAACCAATACGATCGGCATCGCCATCGGTAGCTAATCCGCAATCGATATTACCCGCAATGCGAATCATTTCCGAAAACTCTGTCAAATTCTTTGCAATTGGCTCTGGAGCTTGACCATCGAATGATGGATTGTGGTCGCAATGAAGCATTGTGGTTTCGGTCAATAAACGACGAATCACATTTTGACCTGCACCATACATCGCATCGTAAGCAAATTCCAAATTAGAGTTTCGAATAGCATCTAGATCGAAATTCTCTTCAACACGTGTGCAATAATCACCCTCTAAATCAACGATGACCAAATTTCCAGATTTCTCAGATTTTGCTAAAGAAACATCCTTCCAATTTGAATTGGCAGATTCAGGAATGATGGATTCGATTTCATCAATTTTATCTGGCAATAAAGGTCCGCCATAACTTCCTTTCAGTTTATAACCATTGTATGAAGGCGGATTGTGGCTGGCAGTAATCACAATTCCTAAATCGGTTTTGTATGTAATTGCTCCCATCGAAACCATCGGAGTAGAAACAAAACCATGCGAAAGATAGACCTTCACTCCGTTTGCAATCATCACTTTGGCGGTAGTTTCGGCAAACAATTCACCAGCAAAACGGCAATCGTGACCAAGAACAACAGAAGGAGAAACATAGTTTTCCTTTAACCATTTCGCAGTTGCTTCCGATACACGAGCAACATTATCAACAGTGAATTCATCGGCAATGATTGCTCTCCAACCATCAGTTCCAAATTTAATTTTTGTCATAGTGTTTTTTATATTCCTCGGGCGTTCAGACTTGACTGATAGCGACGAGCATTTTGTTTATGTTGTTCGAATGTAACCGCAAAATCGTGATAACCGGAGCGATCGGACCGGGCGCAAAAGTAAAGATAACTATGTGATTGATAATTTAAAACTGCATCAATGCTTCTTTTACCAGCCATATAAATTGGACCAGGAGGCAAACCCACATATTTATAAGTGTTATAAGGCGATTCCACTTGCAAATGATTACCTCGAATGCGCCTCAAATCGAAATCATTTAATGCAAATTTAACAGTAGGATCCGCTTGAAGTTTCATACCAGTTCGCAAACGATTGAGATAAACACCTGCGATAGTTGGCCATTCGTCCGACTTGTTCGATTCTTGAACAACGATGGATGCAATGATAGAAATTTCACCAGGACTCAACCCGATAGTTGTAGCTTGCTTCTTGCGATCCTCGTTCCAGAATTTTAAATAGGACTCTCCAAACTTATCGACAAATTCTGAGGCCGTTGTATTCCAATAAAACTCATACGTGTCAGGTAAAAAAAGCGATAATGCTTTGGAAGAATCTAAACCGTAGCGTTCCAAAATTTTATTGTCGTTCAAAATCTCCATCATTGAACTTGAATCGGCTTCAAGGTTTCGTCCAACTTTGCCAGCTAATGCCTGTTTTGTTCGAATATTCTGAAATGTAATTCGAATCGGTTCTTGTTTGCCCGAACGCAGCAATGTTACCAATGCCCGATTCGTCATTCCATCATTTACTTTATAACGCCCCGGTTTTACTTTCTTTTGATAATCCATAAAAGAAGAAAGCCAAATAAATGATTCTCTATTCTTAAGCATTCCTCGATTGGAAAGTTGATTCAACACATCATCAAAAGAATCCGAGGATTTAATGTAAATGTACTCAGACAATTTTCCTTCAATGATGAGATTGGGACTAAAAACGCGCGAATAGAAATAACTAAAAGAGATACAAAGCGATACAAAAACAAGAATCGCAAACGAGATAATGATCCGTTTGAATGAATAGGGTTTCTGTTTGGAAACCGAGCGCTTCTTTGATTTTGTTAGACGTTTTGTAGTCATTGGGTGGCCAAAAATAATGTTTACCGATATGAATACAGTAATATTATTTAAGTGTTTTCAAGATTTCTTGCGCTTGGCTATTGGATGGATGTTTTTTAATAATCGACTGAAGCAATTTTTTGGCATCATTTACTTCATTGCGATACAAATGAAGACCAACTAAATTGAGCAAAGCAGGTTGATAATCTGGATCGAGCGCAAGTGATTTACGATAGAAATTCTCAGCACTGTTAACATCACCATCCAATAGAAAAATATATCCCAAATTCGACCAAGCGGGAGCATAAAATGGAGATTCCTTTACTAGCTTTTCATAGACTAATTTCGCTTGCTCCTTCTTGTTATTCTGCATTGCAGATGCACCGTACTTATTGGCGAATTCGAAATAATGTGGTGCTAAATAATAAGCAGCTTGATAACATAACATTGCCTTATCGATTTGTTGTGCATTGGCATAAGCTTCTCCAACGCGATAAGCGGTCCATGCTTCTCGGTTGCTCCAACTTTGCTTCCCATAAATTTCTGAAACAATGAATGATGATCCGATAGTATTAACCAACTTTAAGATAGAGGGATAATCGGCTTGCAAATAATGAAGCAAAATAATTTCATGAAATTTAGCTTTCATTGACGCATTGCTATTGTATTTCAAATAGGAAGAAGCGCTATCGAGTAAGGTTGAATTATTGGACTCAAATTTCTCATATTGCTGTAGATACGCTCTGGCAATACTCAAGCTATCGGGTTTGGAATCATTGATACAACTGAGGCCTTTAAACTTCTTGGATGCAGAATTATCCATTTTAGCAGGTTGCTTTCGTATATAATGATCGTGAATGCGCACATGTGGAATATCCTTCGATCCACTTAATGGCATATGACACGAAATACAGTTGTTTTTACTAAGTAGCTGAACTTCCTTTTTCTCGGTGCATTCATTGTTTTTATTAGTACTATGGCAGGATTTACACTTTTGGATAAATGCGTTTTCGTCGGTATTTTTTACACTAATGTGAGGATTGTGGCAAGTAACACAAGTTAGAGCGTTTTTATAAGGTCGAAGCGAATTGGCATTCCCTGCTCGATCAGACATTACTTTAAAACATTCACTTTGTTTTAAGCGATCGGCATGAGAAGCCATGATGAACGAGTTTTCATCTCCCTCATATCTTGGCAGATAAATTTGCATTACATCCGAAAGTTTCATCCCAGGTTTAAAGTCGAAAAAGGACTTCCCATTTTTGAGTACTGCATTTCCTTGTAAGTGGCAACGCTGACATAAATCGAATTGCAAATCGACCGAAAGTTTCCCAGGATTCACAATGGAATAATCGATTGCTTTGGATGTATCGACAAGAATACCTTGTTGTTTTTGAGCTACGTGAATTTCGCCTGGACCATGACAACGTTCGCAATCGATGCCTTTTGGTATGTTCAGGTATTTGTTTTCAGACCCTTTTACCATTTGAGGGTAAGCATTGTGGCAACTCATACATTCCAAACCAATAATTCGATCGAAACGGTCACTTCGTCCATTTTCAAAACCCGGAGGTAAATCCCATTTTTGTTCTTGCGTATAATATGTTAGAGGAGCTTGAAACGTGAAGCCATTGATTTTAAAAAGGTGAGAGTTTGTATGTTGTCCAGACCCTATGATGTAATCAATCTTTTGACGCTTTTGATAAATTGTATCTTTCCCATTTAAACGATACTCTGTGATGTACAATTCATTATTTACCCAAGATGGAGTATACCAAAAATCGAGTGCTTTATCATATATACGATGCACTTGATTAAAATTAGCAGCGCTCTTACTTTTCGATGCATTATCGAACGACTTCCCCATTCCAGTTTCCGAAAATGTGCTGTGTATTCCGGGATGGCATTGTTTGCAGGTTTCCATCCCAACATAATCAACGGTATCGTTTAAATTAAGATAGGTTTCGTTGGGCAAATTAGATTTCTCTGAACTGCAGAAAAACGAAAAAAATGCAAAAGCAACAACAGT
>CAXNGM010000228.1:0-4491 GCA_964201695.1 Bacteroidia bacterium
AATTTCATTTTTCAAAACATTACATCTTCCTCCTTTTTCAATTATAAATATTTGTAGATTTGGGGGCAAAATTCGGGCGAAACTGTTAAACATAATCCCTCGCGAAATGTTAGACGTTAGCTTTAAAAAACCTTTATGAACGGAACAAACGAATACATTCCTCTGCTGATACAAATGGTGTTTGCCGCAGGATTTGTGATTATGGTGCTCGTTATTACCCATTTAATTGGGCCTAAACGGAGTGGAGATAAAAAACTGGAAAGTTTTGAGTGCGGTATTGAATCAAAAGGAAATGCCCGTTTGCCTTTTTCCATTAAGTATTTTCTAACAGCTATTCTCTTCGTATTGTTCGATGTAGAGGTTATATTCTTTTATCCCTGGGCCACAAATTTTCGTGAATTGGGGGTTGACGGTTTCATTAGCATGCTCATTTTTGTTGCGTTTTTTCTTTTGGGATTCTTATACCTCAAAAAGAAAGATGCTTTTAAGTGGGAATAAACATCAATAAAATTGCACTATGAGTGATTTGAAGATGGTGGAAGCACCTGCCGGTGTTGAAGGACAAGGTTTCTTCGCTACCAGCCTTGATACAGTAATTGGATTGGCTCGTGCTAATTCTATATGGCCATTGCCATTTGCAACATCATGCTGCGGCATTGAGTTCATGGCAACGATGGGGTCGAACTACGACTTATCGCGTTTTGGCTCAGAGCGTTTGAGTTTCTCGCCTCGCCAAGCCGATTTGTTAATGGTGATGGGAACCATTGCAAAAAAGATGGCTCCGGTATTGAAACACGTGTATGAGCAAATGGCCGAACCACGTTGGGTAATTTCCGTTGGAGCTTGCGCTTCGAGTGGTGGCATTTTCGATACATACAGCGTGTTACAAGGAATCGACCGCATTATTCCGGTGGATGTGTATGTACCAGGTTGCCCTCCTCGTCCAGAACAAATCATTGACGGTGTTATGAAAATACAAGAGCTGGTTAAGAGCGAAAGCCTTCGTCGCCGTAACCAACCCGAATACAAAGCATTGCTTGCATCATACGGAATCGAATAACATGGCACTTACACAAGAAACAACCCTTGCTCGTTTGCAGGATCATTTTGGTGATGCGATTCTAAGTCACGATGCGCCTTATGGATTTTTGACTATTGAAATTCCTGCAGATCGCAATTTGGATGTTATTGGATTTCTGAAGAACGAAGCCGATTTGGCTTTTGGTTATATGACCGATCTCTGTGCTGTTCACATGCCCAATCAACCAGACCGTGAAATTGCTGTGGTATATCACATGCACAGCTTAACCAACAATGTTCGCCTACGTCTAAAATGTTGGATTCCGGAAGCAAATCCAGAAATCGCTTCTGCAACCCCACTTTTTGCGGCAGCTAATTGGATGGAACGTGAAACCTACGATTTCTTCGGTGTTCGTTTTCAAGGGCATCCTAATTTGAAACGCATTCTTAATGTTGACGAGATGGAGATGTTCCCCTTGTTGAAACAATATCCACTCGAAGACTCCTCACGCGAAGATAAAGACGACCGATTCTTTGGACGCTAAACAACCTATTCATGGCAGAGCAATCGATATACGGCGAAGAAAATATAGACCAAGAAGTTAAGCAATACAACACGCTTAATCTTGGTCCAACGCACCCTGCAACGCATGGGGTGTTTCAAAATGTTTTACAAATGGATGGCGAGATCATCATGAGCTCCGAACCTACCATTGGCTACATTCATCGTGCATTTGAAAAACTGGCCGAACACCGCCCGTTTTATCAAGTAACTCCCATTACCGATCGATTAAACTACTGTTCTTCTCCCATCAACAATATGGGTTGGCACATGACGGTAGAAAAATTATTAGGCGTTCAAACACCGAAAAAGGTCGATTACATGCGCATTGTAGTCATGGAGCTTTCGCGTATTGCCGATCATATTGTGTGTAATACCGTAATTGGAGTTGATACCGGCGCACTAACAGGTTTCACGTATCTGTTTCAAGAGCGCGAACGCATCTACGATATTTTCGAGGAAATGTGCGGTGCGCGCTTAACTACTAACATTGGACGAATTGGTGGTTTTGAGCGAGAATTCAGTGCAAAGGCGGTTCAAATGATTCGTGATTTTATTGCGGGTTTCCCAAAACGTTTCGACGAATTTGAAGGCTTGTTACTTAGAAACAGAATTTTCATGGATCGCGTTATCAATGTTGGTCCTATCACCGGAGAACGTGCTTTGGAATACAGCTTCAGCGGTCCAAATTTGCGTGCTGCAGGTGTTGATTACGATGTGCGTGTAATGAATCCATATTGCTCATACAACGATTTCGATTTCACCATCCCAATCGGAACCAATGGCGACACATACGATCGCTTTTGTGTTCGTCAGGCGGAGATTCGTGAAAGTTTGAAGATCATTGAAACGGCGCTTAACAACATGCCAGAAGGCAAGCACATGGCCGATTGCCCTGAGTTTTACCTGCCAGCCAAAAAGGATGTGTATACCAGCATGGAAGCACTTATTTGGCACTTTAAAATTGTGATGGGTGAGGTGGATCTTCCAAAAGGTGAAGTTTATCATGCGGTTGAAGGCGGAAACGGTGAATTAGGTTTCTACCTCATTTCCGATGGAGGTCGAACTCCTTATCGCTTACACTTCCGTCGCCCTTGTTTTATTTACTATCAGGCATACCCCGAAATGATCAAAGGATCGATGCTTTCGGATGCCATACTTACCATGTCGAGCATGAACGTCATTGCAGGCGAACTCGACGCTTAAAACCTATCGAATGTCAGCACATCCAACAGGAACGCATTCCTTCGACCCAGCAGTTCGCTCTCAGCTAAAATTTAGCGAGGACGCGATGAGTACGATACATAATATCATCGGCCGTTATCCCGAAGGGAAAAGCAAATCGGCTTTGTTACCTATTTTGCATATTGCTCAAGCCGAAAACGAAGGTTGGCTGAGTGCAGAAGCCATGGATTTGGTTGCTTCCATTTTAGGGATTCAGTCAATTGAAGTGTTTGAAGTAGCCTCGTTTTATTCGATGTACAATCTTCAACCTATTGGCAAATGTCATTTAGAGGTTTGTAGAACATCTTCTTGTTGGGCTCGCGGAGCAGAAGACATTGTTGATTACATCAGCAAAAAATTGAACATCAAAGTGGGAGAAACAACTTCCGATGGTATGTTTACATTGAAAACCGTTGAATGTTTAGGATCATGCGGAAGCGCTCCAATGCTTCAGTGTGGTGCCGAATATCATGAGAATTTAACCGAATCGAAGGTTGACGATCTTTTGGAACAAATGAGATCCGAAGGAAAACGTCGCAACTACACCGATCTAGACTATAAAAACAGTAAGTAATCATGGGTAAAAAACTGCTGTTAACACACGACAACGTTCCTGGAATTGCAACCTACGATGTATATCGCTCAAAAGGCGGATATGCTTCTGTGGAGAAAGCAATCAAAACCATGACACCCGAAGCCGTTTTGGAAGAAGTGAAAATTTCTGGACTTCGTGGCCGAGGCGGTGCTGGTTTCCCAACCGGGATGAAATGGAGTTTCCTTGCAAAACCAGAAGGAGTTCCTCGTTACCTTGTTTGCAATGCCGACGAGTCTGAACCGGGAACTTTCAAAGACCGATATTTGATGGAACGCATTCCACATTTATTGATTGAGGGAATGATTACATCGAGCTTCGCGCTGGGTGCTCATACATCCTACATATATATTCGCGGAGAATACTTTTACGTTGCGCGTATTTTGGAAACTGCCATTGCCGAAGCGTATGCCAATGGTTGGCTTGGAAAAAACATCTTGGGGTCGGGCTATGACCTCGACATGTACGTTCAAGTTGGAGGTGGCGCCTACATTTGCGGTGAAGAAACTGCTCTTCTTGAATCACTCGAAGGAAAACGTGGAAATCCTCGCATCAAACCACCATTCCCGGCAATTGCGGGATTGTATGGTTGTCCAACGGTGGTGAACAATGTGGAAACCATTGCTGCTGTTGTTCCTATTGTAAACGATGGTGGTGAAGCCTATTCGAAAATTGGTGTTGGACGTTCTACTGGAACCAAACTCATTTCCGCATCTGGAAACATCAATAAACCAGGCGTTTACGAAATTGAACTTGGTTTGCCTGTAGAAGAATTTATATTCTCTGAAGAATATTGTGGAGGAATTGCCAACGGAAAACGCATGAAAGCTTGTGTTCCTGGAGGTTCTTCTGTTCCAATTTTACCCGAATATTTGGTGTGTAAAACAGCCGCTGGCGAATCACGTTTGATGACTTACGAATCGCTTGCTGACGGTGGTTTTGCTACAGGTTCCATGTTAGGTTCTGGTGGATTTATCGTTTACGACGAGAATCAATGCATCGTTCGTAACACGTGGAATTTTAGTCGTTTCTACCATCACGAAAGCTGCGGACAATGTAGTCCGTGTAGAGAAGGTACAGGATGGATGGAGAA
>CAXNGM010000229.1:0-4490 GCA_964201695.1 Bacteroidia bacterium
GAAGGTTTAGATCCCGTAGCAATAATGATGTGTTTTGCTTGAACATCAACCGAGGATTTGTCTTCTTTAGTGATACGAACGGTTGTAGCATTTACAAATGATCCATGCCCGTGTAAAACCGTTACTTTATTTTTCTTCATTAAATAATCAATCCCAGCAACGGTCTGACTTACCACCTCATCTTTGCGCTTCACCATTTGAGGCAAATCGACCTTCAGATCCTTTAGTTGAATTCCATGTTCGGCAAACGTATGGCCCGCATTGTAAAAATGTTCCGAAGAATCCAACATAGCTTTCGATGGAATACAACCCACATTGAGGCAAGTTCCTCCTAAGGTTGAATAGCGCTCGATTAAAGCTGTTTTCATTCCAAGTTGTGCACAGCGAATAGCAGAAACATAGCCACCTGGACCTGCACCAATAATTACTACATCAAAAGAATCCATAAATAGAAAAAAGTAAATAAGGCCTCAAAAATACAAAAGCCGTAGACATTTAAACCGACTTTTTACGATTACGCAAACGCATCACGAATGGCCAACATATAAGCCAAATTGAAAACACAGAAGCAGCTCGACCAAACAGATCGCCGGTATAAGAGAATAGCGTTCGTGAATTGTTCAAATGAATTTGCCCTTTTATGGCAGCTTGTTTCCAGTAAGGCTGCGCTTGAGAAATATCTCCACGTTGGTTGATAAAACAGCTAATTCCGGTATTGGCTGCGCGAACTATGTTTCGACGATTTTCGATGGCGCGTAAACGAGCGTATGCTAAATGTTGCTTGTATCCAGGCGTATCGCCCCACCATCCATCGTTGGTGATAATAGCAATGAAGTTGGCACCACCAGCAACATACTTTCTCATAAAATCGCCGTAAATAGATTCATAGCAAACCGAAGGTGCCAAACGTTGGTTCGCATCTATTCCTTTTAAAACCGTACGTTCCGATTGAGTTCCCAGCGTTCCGGTTGTTCCGCCCAAATCGATAGCCAACGATTCGATGTGTTTAAACAACCATGGAAATGGCATTTGCTCCACTCCGGGTACCAATTTCGATTTATGATAGGTTTTAATTCCAACCGAATTAATAAGCATTGCGGTATTGTATGAATCGTAATAAACCTCTCCGCCAGTTGCCTTTCGCGCTGTGTAGGTTTCTTGTCCAGGGAGAAAAATAGTATGTGTTTCTGCTCCAATAAGCACATTCAATTTGGGAAAGGAATCGCACAATGTCTTGAATTCTAAAAGACGTGGTTGCTTGGTGAGATTGGATTCGTCCATCGAACGCACCAAGGCTGTTTCGGGACCAATAAGCCAGTCGGTATTTTTGTCTACAACTGAATGAGATAATTTTAGTATTAGTTGCATTTGATCGGAGAGCGTTCCGAAATCGAACTTTTCCCCATAAGGATCAACATTAGGCTGAATGATTGCGATGTTTGCTGGGGCGCCTTGATCATCTGCATGATAAAAATACAAGCCCAAAGAAGCTATCGAAGGAATTAATAATCCCAGTAATACGAATCGAAATTGACGCTTTACTGAAGTCTCTTTCTCTTGTATTTTACTACGTAGGATTGAAAAAATGGCGATGTTAATGAGTAAAATCCAAAGCGAGCCGCCCGATGTTCCGGTAAACTCGTACCATTGAATGAGCTGAGTGGAGTTTGCGAAAACATTTCCCAATGTGAGCCAAGGCCATGAAATTTCCCACGTATGATGAAGGAATTCGAAGGCGAGCCAGAAGACGGGAAGGTAGTATAAGGAGTTTGATGCAGGTAGTTTTTTTCGGGCCGCATGGAAGAACGTAAATGTTCCTGCCATCAATGCAGAGTTTGCAAAAAATGCGAGCAATGCACCTTCCATGGAAGCATTCACGACCCACCAGGTAGTTCCAATATTCCAAATGAAAAAACTTAGGTAAGCATAAGCAAACAACTTTAAATTATTATACGATCCTCGGGTTTGAAAGAGCGTTTCTTCGATGCTCAACAAGGGAACAAATGCCAAAAAAATTAGGGGCGAAAAACCACTAACCGGCCAAGAAGCAATAAGCAATAAACCCGATAATAATGCAAGAAGCAATAATCGAAACGTATTTTTCATTGATGATCAATTTAAGTTTTATTGATTCTTGTATAAAAAAGAAAGCCGGTTTCAATGACTGAAACCGGCTTCAAAACTAGCAGTATTTATTTGAAATAAATCAATTTGCAACCTGCATTTTTCGTGATGTTATCAATTGGCCCTTGTCGCTGAATATACTTAGGAAGTATAGACCATCTGCTATCCCGCGAACAGGAATTTGAATGGACGATTTACCTTGCAGAAACGAATTTGTTTGCGTCCACATTACTTGACCAGTTATCGATGTCATTGTCATTGTCAATGGGGCAGGCGCCATCAATTCAATATTCAAATTAGCCAATGAGTTTGATGGATTGGGATAAACATCACTTTGTACAAACGGTGTTTCATAGCTTACAATTCCTGTAATTTCATCACCCATAACAAGATCTATTGTTACTCCAGGAGTTTGCTCCGACAATGTAAATTCTATTGGCAAGCAAGTCATACCTGGCTCATCGGCCATTAAACGATATGTTCCATAAGCTAAATCTGAAATAGAGAATGCTCCTGAATTATCGGTTCTTACCCAACGTTGTGGAACGTTTGCAAGATTGGTAATGACAACCTGAGCACCCAAAACTGGCGACATCAAAGTTGAAAGTGCTGGATTACTCAATCGGAATGGCCCATCATCAATACTTCCATTTACTGTTCCGTTTCCACCAGGATTTGATCCGTAAATTAATGAGATATTATATAAATCTCCGCTTTGCGTTAAATAGATGGGCTCTGCATCGAACCAATAATATTGACTTCCAAAATAAGTTGGCACATAATCGTTGTAGTAGGCAGAACCTTGCACCAATCCGGCTTTGATGAGGTAGATGCCCGCTTCGAGTCCGTTAAAGATGTAATTGCCCGAATTGCTGAGGGTGTATTCGGCCACCAAGCTCACGCTGTTGCTTAGCGTGTCGATGGAGTATAGCTTCACTTTCCCGTTATCGGGCACATTGGCACCGGCGTTTACTTCACCTGCTATGAACAATCCCGTTGCGCTGTTTCCAATGAAATTGCCCGTATAGCATACCGTATCGGCGCAAACTCCATTTATTCCCACGATATGACAAACCGTGTACTCGCCGGTGGTTTCGAATGTATGGAACGGCGACACTTGTGAAGAGGCGGTACCATCTCCGAAGGTCCAAACATGATAGGCATTTTCTTCGTTGGTTACTCCAATAAACTGGTAGTTGTTATCAACCGGAAGTGGGCCGGTGAAGGTGAATATAGCGTTGCAAGGCAGCGTATTGCCGGTATCGGGAGGTGCAGTGAAGGTTTGACAGTTGTTCCAAACGCACCCGCTGGTGAACGATAGCTCGAGGCATGCTTCTATATATGCATATGCTACTCCCGAAGGAATATAGGAATTGCTTTGGGTGGAATAGAATCCTGTTCCAACGGCTTCACCATTCGAGTCGTAGGGGGTGAGAACCCAGCTGTAAGAGGCAATAGTGCTGTTGCCATTTGCCGAGAACATGGGCCATCCATCGGGAGCGTAGCCCATAACTATTTCGGCGGTACAGGATGTGTCGGGCGAAACAATGAGTGTGTCGCAAAACGAAGAATTGCACCCATAGAAATCGTTTGTAAGGTTCAAGCAAATATATACCGTGCCTGCATCAGATGGGATGGTGATGGTGGTATATGGTCCTGAATCTTGAATATTAGCCAATGTTCCGTATACCGAACTTTGAGCAGTCCAACTATACATGTTGCCTGAAAAATATGGGGTTGAGGCCTGCGCAAGTAAAACATTATTGTTATAGGTGTATGTAAACTCGGCCGAGCAAGTATCTGAAATTCCTTCCACCACTACCGTATCGCAATTGCTGGCGCTGCAGCCGGTTTCGGCATTGAAAGAAGCCATGCATACGTAATACGGCTCGTTGGGAACAGGTGTAAAGTTGAAATAAGATCCAGAATATGCTGCTCCATTGTAACCGGGTCCCGTTATACTCCACGTGTAAACAGCGCCGGGCGTTGGTGGACTTACTGCCCAAATGCCTGCTGTTCCGTTACCATTATCGATCACCGTAAATTCGGCATTGCAGAATACAATTGTATCGCAGGCGTATGAAGAACACGTGGAACCTGGGAATGTATTGTTTACCATATGGCAAATGGTCATATCAAGTATGCCTTCTGGAAGAAAGAAAGTGGCAATAGGTCCGTTTAATATCTCCGAATCGTATACTCCACCTATGGCATGAAAGGTAACATTCCAGGAGTGCGATGCCAGGGTTTGAATTCCGCCGGCTGTTAAGGTCAACACCTGATTGGCCGTATCAATTACATGTGTGTATTCGGCAGTACAAAAATCGAGATACTGGCAGCTTGAATCTACACAACCGGTGTTGAGG
>CAXNGM010000230.1:0-4470 GCA_964201695.1 Bacteroidia bacterium
AGATCAGATGTTTGGGAATATAAATTCAATAAATCTTGGAAATATACCATCGGAAGGTGCGATAAACAAGAAGATGCCCTTAAATTGCTCTCCGATTTAAAAAAAGCTGGATTTGATGATGCATTTGTGGTTGCCTTTAAAAATAACAATCGAATTTCTCTGCAAGAAGCTCAATTAACTCCATCTAACTGACCCTATCTCCGAAAATAAAAATATGAAGTTAACTCGTGAAGTTCGTGTTGGAATGGTTGTAACATTGGGAATTCTCCTTCTGTATTTTGGATTTAATTTTCTCAAAGGGAAAAACATTTTCTCGCCATCGAGATCGTATTATGCCGTTTTCGACAATGTAGATCAACTCATGCCGTCTGCTCGCGTTCAAGTAAATGGATTTCAAGTGGGCATTATTGACAAAGTTGGATTCTTGAAAGAAGGATCGTACAAAGTAATTGTGAAGTTCTTAATTGATAACGACGACCTCAACATCCCCAAAGATTCTGAAGCGCACATTGTTCAAGATTTATTAGGTACTCGAACATTGGAGTTAACACTTGGTAAATCGAGTGTTATGGCAGAAAGAGGCGACACCCTAAAAGCTGTTCGGGAAGGTGGCATTACAGACGAAATTAAAGAAGCGATAAAACCCCTTAAGGCACAGATTGAGAATCTCGCAGGATCAGTCGACACGGTTTTAACAGGATTGAACAGGGTATTTAGCAGAAAAACGCAAGACGGCCTAACGAGTAGTTTCGAAAGCGTGAACTCATCCATATTAAAATTTGAGCATACCGTTACAGAGTTCGACTTGCTTGTAACCAACGAAAGAAAAAGAATTGGCGATATTTTCAGCAATGTGAATTCGATTACGGAGAATTTAAAAAACAACAACGCCAAACTGAACAATGTATTTACCAACTTGGATAAAATTGCAGACGATGTTGCTAAAAGCAATGTGAAGCAAACCATGACTGATTTGCAGCAATCCGTTTCGAGCTTGCAAAAGGTGTTAAAGAATGTTGAAAATGGACAGGGCTCACTTGGAAAAATGGCAAACGATGATTCCTTGTATGTGCATCTCGACAACAGTTCTAAAAATTTGAGTTTGCTTCTCGAGGACATGAAAACGAATCCATCCCGATACATTCATTTTTCGGTTTTTGGAAAAAAAGAGAAATCATCAAAAAAATAAAACAATAGGTTTACCTCAGCAGTTATATTTGTTCAATCAATTTGTTGCTAGAAATGGGATTGCAAAACATACTTTTTATCATTGTATTTATTGCCGCTACGGCTCTTTTTACAATTAATGCAAAAAAAATAATTCGCAATATCCATTTGGGTCGTAAGCTCAATAGAACCGATCGCAAAGCCGAACGTTGGAAATTGATGGCACGCGTTGCTCTTGGTCAAAGTAAAATGGTTGTAAAACCGGTTGCTGGATTTCTTCACATTCTTGTTTATGTTGGATTTGTAATCATCAATTTGGAGGTCTTGGAAATAATTCTCGATGGGATTTTAGGAACTCACCGATTATTTGCCCCTTTTCTTGGAAGCTTTTACGATTTCCTAATTGCTTCTTTCGAGTTCCTTGCTTTGGGTGTTTTAGTTGCCGTTGTCATTTTCTATATTCGAAGGAACATCATTTACATCAAGCGATTCAGACAAAATGAATTAAATGGTTGGCCACGCTCAGATGCCAACTTAATTTTATTGATTGAGGTACTTTTGATGAGTGCTTTCTTAACCATGAATGCTGCAGATCAAGTATTACAAAATCGCGGTGTTGAACATTATATTCAGGCAGGTTCATTTCCGATTAGTTCTTTCATTACAGGGCTTTTTAGTTCTTGGTCGGATGGTTCTCTCATTGCTTATGAACGTTTCACTTGGTGGTTTCACATTTTGGGAATTTTTGCATTTCTAAACTACCTCCCCTACTCCAAACATTTTCATATAATTCTTGCTTTCCCCAATGTTTGGTATTCGAACCTCGATAAGAAAGGTCGCTTCAGCAATATGGCTGCGGTAACCAATGAGGTAAATTTAATGATGGACCCTTCGGCGGTGCCCATTGAGATAGAAGGTCCTGTTAAATTTGGGGCTAAAGACATTCAAGATTTAACTTGGAAAAATTTGCTCGATGCATACACCTGCACCGAATGTGGTCGCTGTACTTCAGAATGCCCGGCAAATCAAACCGGCAAACTTTTAAGTCCACGGGCAATCATGATGAAAACCCGCGACCGAATGGAAGAAGTTGGTAAAAACATCGATGCCAACAAAGGCGAATTCAAAGAGGATGGGAAAAGTCTATTGCACGACTACATCAGTCCAGAAGAACTTTGGGCTTGCACAACCTGCAATGCATGTGTTGAGGCATGTCCAGTGAATATAGACCCATTAAGCATTATCGTTGATTTAAGACGCCAGTTAGTTATGGAAGAAAGTGCGCCACCGGCATCCTTAAGTGCCATGTTTACAAATGTGGAAAACAACGGTGCACCTTGGCAATTTTCTCCCGCAGATAGGTTAAATTGGAAGGATGAATAAATTAATTACAAATTTATAATTACGAATTACGAATGATAAAGAGATATTACTAATTGATAATTCGTAATTGCTTTTCCGTAATTAATAATTCGTAATCTGTAATTGTTTATCCGTAATTTGTAATCCGTAATTTGTAATTGTTTATCCGTAATTTTATATCACTATATATTTATTTAAAATTAATTTATTTATGAAAGAGAATTTAATTCAGCAAAAAACCTATGATTTTGCTCTAAAGATTATTAATACTTCAAAGCAAATGCAAATGAATAAAGAGTTTGTTTTATCACGACAGCTTTTAAAATCAGGAACTTCAATTGGTGCTAATGTGGAAGAAGCAATTGGAGGTCAATCGAGAAAAGATTTTTTAAGCAAAATAAGCATTGCCTACAAAGAAGCGAGAGAGACTAAATTCTGGCTGCGTTTATTAAGAGATTCGAACTCAATGGATGCAGCTCACTCAGATGAATTACTCTATCAAGTAGAAGAAATATTACGTATAATCGGTTCCATCCAACGCACAACAAAAAGCAAACTCTCAGTTTAATTTGATCTAATTAATTCTTAATTGATAATCCGTAATTCATAATCCGTAATCCGTAATTGATAATCCGTAATTGATAATTCGTAATTGATAATTGATATTTTAACAATGGAATTGAATATAAAAACCATGGCACAATACCTCGCAAATGGCGAGAGTCCAGAGATATTATTTTGGGTTGGATGTGCAGGAAGTTTCGACGATCGAGCAAAGAAAGTAACCAAGGCCGTTGCGAAAATACTTCAAGCTGCTGATGTTAAATTTGCGGTACTTGGATCCGAAGAAAGCTGCACCGGCGATCCTGCAAAACGAGCCGGTAATGAATTTCTATTTCAAATGCAAGCCATGCAAAACATTGCTGTTCTGAATGGTTATGAAGTAAAGAAGATTGTTACTGCTTGTCCACATTGTTTCAATACACTCAAAAACGAATACCCTGAACTGGGTGGCAATTACGATGTCGTTCATCATAGTCAACTTATTGAAAGTCTTCTAAACGAAGGCCGATTGAAAGTGGAGGGCGGTTCTTTTAAAGGAAAGAAAATTACGTTTCACGACCCTTGCTATTTGGGACGTGCTAATGGAGAATATGAGGCGCCACGCGAGGTTTTGAGTAAACTCGACGCGGAATTGGTGGAGATGAAACGATGTAAAACCAAAGGCTTATGTTGTGGTGCTGGTGGAGCTCAAATGTTTAAGGAAGCAGAACCGGGAAACAAAGAAGTGAACATCGAACGTTCGGAAGAAGCTTTGGCTTTGCAACCAAACATCATCGCGGTTGGCTGCCCATTTTGCAATACCATGATGACGGATGGAGTGAAGCATGCCGAAAAAGAGAACTCGGTAAGTGTGCTCGACATTGCCGAATTAATTGCTGCTGCTGCTGATTTATAAAAAGGGAAATGGAAATTGCACTTCAACACATTCAAGATACTGATCGCATTTGGGTGTATCAAGCAAACCGATTTTTAACAGAGGCCGAAATCGAAATAATTCAAACTGCGGGTAATGCTTTTGTTGCTTCATGGGCTACTCATGGAAAACCCTTGCGTGCCGAGGTTGCAATTGTATATAATTTATTTGTCATTGTTTCGGTCGATGAAGAACAGGCAAAAGCCAGTGGTTGCTCCATTGATAAATCAGTGAATTGGATCTCCGCTCTTGGACGTGAATTACACATCGATTTCTTAGATCGTATGCAAATTGGGTATAAGGATGAACAGAATTTTGCTCGAATACTTCCAATGAATGAGTTTGAACAATTGGCGGCAAATGGTCAAATAGAATCGAGCGCATTAGTCTTTAACAACCTTGTTTTCAATGGGAAAGAATTAAAAAACGCATGGGTAATTCCCGCTTCTGAGAGTTGGCACAGT
>CAXNGM010000231.1:0-4462 GCA_964201695.1 Bacteroidia bacterium
GAAGTTCCATCGATATCCGATAATCCTGCATAATTTAAACCGAAGCTAAAAAATTTACTTTGAACAAGTTGCATATTAACACCTGAGAAGATGCGATCATTGTTTGCTACATTGTCGGAAGCTTTTACTCGCGTTGCGACTCCGTGAAACTGAATTTCCTTAATAAACTTCTTGAAAACCAAGGCAAATTCGGTTGCTGCACCTTGTTGTCTCCATGAATTATTGAAATTGTAAAAGTGATCGTAATTCAAAACATCAAATTGTTGTTTGAAAATAGTTGGGGTTGTTTGAAGAAACTCCTGATCCTGATTCCAAAGCGTGTATTTGGTCATTCGGTCGTTAATATCACCCAATTGATAGCGAACAATTCCACCAATAACACCTTTCACATACATCTGACGAATATCGAACGTAACTCCCGAGCCCCAAAAACCACCATAATCGTTACGGATACGAGCCATTGCCATTACTTCCATCGATTTACTCGGACGAATACTGAAAGCCAAATCAGACAAAATATGTCCGCTATTTAATTTTGGAGTGCTAACGCTATCGATGATTTCGGAAGATTGGTTTAATCGATCGGCATAAAAATTACCACGGGCAAGTCCAGTTATGTTGAACTTTTTAGTTGAAACAATTTGCTTGGTTTGGGCATCCAGTTTAGCAACCGAAATCCCAAAACACAAAATACTAAAGGTGATAAACCAATTCTTCATTAGAAAAATGCTTTTAATTCAACGGTGAGTTCTCTTCCTTTAAATTGATCGAGTTCAAAACTTGTGTCTTTAAAAGAATACCATCTATGACGAATATATAATCGTGCGTTTTTGCCCATATCAATGTCGCAACCTAGGCCAACACCTTGTCCATATTGGTTTCTAGGCCGACGAGTAATTTCATCAATATCGGTTAAATAATTTCCTAAGGTTCGCTCTATTCCGAAATAACCGTTCAATAAAAAGCCACGCGAAATCATATAATATGCTTCCAATTCGGAGGTGTATTGACGGATATATGCTTTTTCAGAAGTAACCACAATGGCTGAAAAATCTCTTTGAGAAGATGAAAGTTGTGTTAGTGAGAAAAGGTAAATATCTCGTCCTGCAATCTTCGTGTGGTACTTTACTTGTCCTTCTAATGTTGCAAAGTGCTTTTTGAAAACGGTAGTTCCTGAACTATCGTCCGATAAATTAACTGTTTCATAAACATCTCTGAAAATATGCGAATAGCGATCGTAAGGACCAACATTGGCAGGGAAGCCCCAACGCCAAAAGCGGGCACGAGTAAATTGATTAACGGGATGTGTGTATGTTATAACTGGAGCTGCTGCCTTAATTTCGGAAGAGAACCCAACACCGCCTGTAAATTTCAATTTCTTTTTACCCGCCTCCAAGTTGATATTAAGGCCTTGACGGTTATTCGTCATTTGTCCCATGCGAATCATGGCACTTCCAAATGGCTGAAGTACCGCTGAACTTCCAACACTTCCTGCGGGAATTGCATTTGCTTGGTATTCGGGGGTTGAGGTGTTCCAATAAAGCGCATTATTATTTACCACATTCGGGCTAATTCGATAAGCGTGCAACTCCATCGATGGAAAACCATTTCGCATAGGTGTTTTAATTTTCACCTGCATGAGTTCTGACCAACCTGCTTTATTAGTTGGACTGAAATAATTTCCCGCCCCTGCTTCTCCTCGAAACTGGAATCCGTTTTTTTCTAAACTCCATTCTAAGGTTACAACATTAAATCCATAGGATTGAAGAGCTAAACTATCGGTATAGGATGTGGAATTTATTGAATTGACTGAAATGAAATCCTTAGCTCCCCATTCCTTTTTAAATTTCCCTCCATAGGAATAATTTGGAACGCTAGAAAATCCTCCATTCAACTCCGTTTTTCCAATCATTGCGGTGAACGATGTTCTACCTGGAAAATCAACTCCCTCTAAAACACCGCCAACGAAAGCTCGGTTTCCCCAACGATTGTCTTGGTTAATGGAGCCTTGCTCAAAATACTGATTGTAACGTGTCCCAATATCGGTTCCTGTGGGATCCCAAGGATTGCGTTCGTATAAAGTAAAACGGTTGTATCCACTAAAAGATGCCATGGTTAAATCCGACAAATTCACCCATTGAATTCCACCAAGATGACCACGCAGCGAACCAGTTTTGGTTTTAAAATCACCATGAAGATTCATTCCGAGCAACATTCCTAAACTGCCACCCAAACGAATACTACTTAAAGGTGTTTGGATATTGGGACGCAATGAATCTGGAATTTGTTTTCCGTAAGAAGTTCCAATGGCTCCATTCAAAAACTGGAATATCATTAAATCGAAACCCCATGAACTGCGCTCGCCCGATCTTCCTGTAACTTGAAGATTTAAGTTTGGCAGTTGACTATCGTCGCCAATGAATAAAGAACGACGATTGACAGTATCATTAATTGCCGTGTTTAAAATATAAGGATCGAGTTGATTGGTAAACGTTCCGAAGAATCGGTAATACCCTGAAACTTTGATTGAATTGTCGCTTCCTGGATCAATTTTAGGAAACAAGCCAAATGCAGGTCTTTCAGACAAACGCAAGGAATCGATTTGCGCGAATGAACCGATACCGTGCATCAAAAAAAACAGAAGAAAAAATGCTCGAGTAAATTGCCCCATTAATTCCAAAAAGATAGAAGAACAAACATATCGCTTTTTGTTCATATTACAATAAGACTCATTTTATGGAGTCATTTCCAACTTTTTGAAGGAAACAGCCCTGTTTGGAACAGCATCAGGGCTTGAATTGTTTACATAAAACGGAATGTTCTCATACGAATAATGCCCCTTTCCATCCATTACAAAAACGAAAAGTCGGTAACTTCCTGCTTCACGAGGAGCTCTAAATACAGATGATTCTGTTCGTTTCTGTGAAAACAAACCTTGAACAGGAAGTGGAGCAGATTCGGCATCCCCACCCGAACGGATATCGGTGCTTTCGGGAATGATTAACCAATCAAATTTCAATTTATCACCTTCCAAATCATTAACAAGAACATACGCTTCGCAGCGTTGATCGGTAATTACTTCGATTTTATCGAATTTCGTTTTCCCATTAAATTGAACCGTTTTCAACAATGGTGCATGATTATTTGGTTCTTTTCCGGTCCATAATAATTCTAAACGATCAATTGCTTCGGATGTAAGTCCGTTTTCTGAAAATAAACCATACCAAGTTGAAGTAGTTTCCTGTTTCTGCCCCCAAAGAAATACATACGATCCAATACACATTTCACGATCGCCAATGATGAAATCCTTGTATCGATTGAAATACATTTCGGCTTTCTCATTACTGCTTTGTTCAATTGGAACATTCCACGAAGTTTTTGCAACTTCCCAATGACCATTTGGACCCCATTCCGAAATAATGTATGGACCTGTCCACCCAAATTCGCGGATGTTATTTTTAATATTTCCAAGATCTCCGTATGTATTGATTCCATAGATGTCAATACTTGGGGCTTTCGATTTAATAAGTGCGACCTCCGCTTTATCGAGGCCAGCAGTCACGGTTGATGTTGGATGATTGGGGTCTAATGCATGAATCATGGAAGCGATATCTTCAATTGCATCCCAAACATGTGTGTTGGTGTAATTCAAATCGACTTCGTTGCCTATTCCCCAAAAAAGTAATGCGGGATGATCTTTCAATTCTAAAACAACTCTACGAAAACCATCCAATTGGGCTTTCACTTTCACCTCATCATCATAATCAAAACCATGGCGTTCGTGCTGAACCCAAAGTCCCATCATAACCGTTAACCCGTGTTTTTGAGCATCATCAAGAACTTGTCTTGCATTGTCGGTACTCCAAGTTCGAATCGAATTTCCACCAATTTCAACGAGTTTATCTAAATGTTTATCTCCCCCAGCTCCTTTGATATAATAAGGCGCACCGTTACGAAGCAATTCCCAATTTCCATTATTTGATGACAGTTCGACTTTAATTACTTGTGCATTTGTAGCGAACGCAAGTACAATGAAAATAAAAAAGAAAATTTGCTTCATCGGTATTTACATTTCAAAATTGAAGCCTTTGATGATGGCTTTATTAAATGAATTTAAATCAAAACTGTACAATTGTGAAGGACGATGATTTACGTTTTTTTGGGATTCCTCGAGTTTTTGAAGGAAGCTATATTCTTGGATTTTCTTTCTGAAGTTCCCTTTGTCGAGTTTTTTATCTAAGAGTGTTTCGAAAACTTCCTGCAACTGAGTTAAAGTAAATTTTGCAGGAAGCACCTGACTCCAAAGAGCTTCTGAAATAACCAAAGAATTGAGTTCATTTCTGGCTTCATGTAAAATTTCCAAGTGATCGAAGGCCAACTGAGGAATTTCTTTCAAAGAATGCCAAGCAGTACTTTTTGCCCAAGAAGAAGCATAGGGATTTAGCTCTGTTGTTTCAACCAG
>CAXNGM010000232.1:0-4461 GCA_964201695.1 Bacteroidia bacterium
GAGGAAATTCACTATCGCTGGTTTCCATTTCATTTCAAAACACAATATATTCTATGGAAGAATGTGTTAAGTGCTGAGGTAAGGAAATACAATGCATTGCGCGAATATGGTGGTTGGGGAATCAAAGGATGGACGGCCCAAAATCGTGCATATAATGTGGATGGAAACATTGGTTTACAATTGGTTTTGCGCAACGGCAAAAGAGTTCTTATTGGAACCAAACAATCTGAAAAATTGGAAGCACTTCTCTATGATCTGAAAATTCCAAAACCGGAACATGGCTAAAAAGAAACCTTTTGTCTTACGACTCGATGAAGACATGTTCCGTGATATTGAAAAATGGGCTGCCGACGAATTTCGGAGTACCAATGGACAAGTTGAGTGGATTATTCGAGAGGCATTGTTAAAATCGAAACGATTACGTAAACCAATAAAAGCCTCAAACGATGAAAGCCAAACTGCCTGAATTGAAGCGTGAGCTAGAAGGTCTTCCTCAGCCAGAATTGGTTCGCCTTTGCCTTCGTCTAGCAAAATACAAAGTAGAAACTAAGGAACTACTTGATTACCTGCTTTGGTCCTCCGAAGATCCTATTCAGTATGCAAACGAATTTAAATCGGATGTGCTTTTACCTTTCGATTCAGTGTTTATGGGATCGTATGTTTTTACAAAAAGTCTCCGTAAATCCTTGCGATTGATTGCCAAATACACTCGTTTTACAGGATCTAAACAAGGAGAATGCGAATTGCTTTTAGCTTTTGTTGAAGCATTCTTTCAACATTACCAAAGGGGATTTCAAACAGCGGCAAATTCAAAAATAATATTTCGATGTTTAAAGAAAGCATCAAACAATATCACCAAACTCCACGAAGACATTCAAGCCGATTACACCGAAAATTTCAATAATCTGCTTCGTCAAGCAATTTTAAAATTCGGAAATGAAACACATGAAGAATTTTCATATTTTTGAAAAGGAATTTTTCGATTGAATTACTAAGAATTTCAATTATATAATTTTTGGCTTGGTAATTGCAAACGGCAAAAAGTAATCATTAAAAATACCTGACATGAAAAAAATCTTTGCAATGCTGCTACTATCAGGCAGTTTAACATTAGCAGCTCAGCCTGCAACAACCGACCTCAATTGGACTCCAACAGCAAAATTTACTCAACTAGAACATGATTTTGGAAAAATACCTGAAGGTCCTAAAGTCAATACCGAATTTATATTCACCAACACAGGAAAAGAACCAATCATCGTAAGCAATGCAGTTGCAGGTTGCGGTTGCACAACACCAGAATTCGATAAAACGCCAATCGCTCCGGGCAAAACCGGAAAAATAAATGTAGGTTTCAATTCAGATGGTCGTCCAGGTGCGTTTACAAAAGATGTAACAGTAACATTTATGAGTGGTGTAAACAGCGACAAAACAGGAACAGCAAAAATTACAATCAAAGGGAATGTTGATCCTAAAACTAAAAGTACTTTACCCCCAATGCAAAAATAAATGCAGGTTTAATTTGTAAACGAGCATTTTTCTAATCAAGAATTAATTAAATTTGTCTCAAACAAAATAAAAGAACACCCACAATGAAAAAATCTCTCTTAACAATTGCATTCTTTGCGATGGGTATTATCACCTTAAATGCACAAGAAAAACCAGTTTCAACTGATCAAAATTGGAATCCCCCAGTTACTTTTGACAAAGAAACACATGATTATGGTACAATCAAGAATGGTGCTGATGGAACATGTGAATTCAAATTTACAAACAACGGGAAAGAAGCAATTTTAATTACAAATGCTCGTGGAAGTTGTGGTTGTACTGTTCCTGAATGGCCAAAAGAAGAAATTGGAGCTGGTAAAACAGGTGTAATCAAAGTTAGCTACGATTCAAAACGTTCTGGTGCAATCAACAAAAATGTTACGTTGACTATCCAAAACAAAGAAAAAGACAAAACAGGTTCTAAAATGCTTTATATCAAAGGTAATGTTGAACCACCTCCAGCAGATGCAGGAATGCCAGAAAAGAAAAATGGCATGGCTCCGTTAGAAAAATAATTTACCTCAGTAAAAATTTTCATCTTTGCACCCCGACTCATTGTCGGGGTTTTTTTATGCCAAGTATTTCAGCCAAAGGATTGGCAATGCCATCCTCACCCATTCGTAAATTAGTTCCCTTTGCCGAACAAGCAAAGAAGCGTGGAATTAAAATTTATCACCTCAATATTGGCCAGCCCGATATCGAAACACCTACGGTAGCAATGGATGCTATTCGAAATACCGATTTAAAAGTTATTGAATATAGCCACAGCGCAGGTTTTGAATCGTACAGAGTAAAACTAGCTGCTTACTATCAGAAAAATAATATCGATGTAAATCATGAACAAATCATGATTACAACAGGTGGTTCTGAAGCTTTGCACATGGCCATGATGACTTGCATGGATCCTGGCGATGAAGTCATAATTCCAGAACCTTTCTACGCAAACTACTTGAGCTTTGCTTGTTCTGCAGGCGCCAAGGTTGTTCCTGTTAAAACAAGCATCGATGATGGTTTTATTTTACCTCCCATCGAAGATTTTGAACGTTTAATTACGTCCAAAACTAAAGCGATTATAATTTCGAATCCAGGAAATCCAACGGGAATGATTTATTCCAAAGAGGATTTGGAGAAACTTCGTGATATTATTTTAAAACACGATTTGTATCTTTTTGCGGATGAAGTGTATCGTGAATTCTGCTACGACGGTTCGGAATTCTTTTCTGCAATGCAATTACCGGGAATTGAACAAAACGTTATTTTAATCGATTCTGTTTCTAAACGATACAGCATGTGTGGCGCTCGCATTGGTGCATTGGTAACTAAGAACAAAGACGTAATGCAAACGGCGCTTAAATTTGCTCAAGCGCGTTTAAGTCCACCTACATTTGGGCAAATTGCTTCAGAAGCAGCATTGGAAACACCTCAATCGTATTTCGATAATGTGGTTGATGAATATGTAGCACGTCGAAATGTTATGGTAAATGGGTTAAATAGTATTCCTGGAGTATTTTGTCCTAAACCAACGGGCGCATTTTACGCAATGGCTCGACTTCCAATTCAAGATTCGGATCATTATTGCCAATGGTTGCTTGAAGAGTTTCACTATCAAAATGAAACGGTGATGTTGGCTCCAGCAACTGGTTTTTATTCTACACCCAATGCCGGAAAAGATGAAGTGCGCATTGGTTATGTTCTCAATGTGCATGATCTAGAACGTGCTGTTATTATTCTCAAAGAATCCTTACTTGTCTACCCAAATATAAAACACTAAAATGAGTTTATTAGTTATTGGTACAGTGGCTTTCGATGCCATTGAAACACCTTTCGGAAAAACCGATAAAATTGTAGGTGGCGCTGCTACGTTTATTAGTATGGCTGCATCGTATTTCACAAAAAATATCAATCTTGTTTCTGTTGTTGGAGATGATTTTCCAACTGAATCAATCGAAATGCTTCATCGTAGAGGTGTTAACACCGATGGTTTACAGATTAAGCAAGGCGAAAAGACATTCTTCTGGAGTGGCCGTTATCACAACGATATGAATAGCCGCGATACGCTAGATACTCAATTGAATGTGTTGGAAAATTTCGACCCAATTATTCCAGAAGCATACCAAGATTGCGAGTTTTTAATGTTGGGTAATTTGGCGCCATCGGTGCAACATACCATTTTAGATCGTTTGAAAACGCGTCCTAAATTAGTGGTGTTAGATACCATGAATTTCTGGATGGACATTGCATTGAACGACTTGAAAGAATTACTTAAACGTGTTGATGTTCTTACTATCAATGACGAAGAAGCGCGTCAACTTTCTGGTGAATATTCGCTTGTTAAAGCATCAAAGAAAATCCTTGCAATGGGACCAAAGTATTTAATCATTAAAAAGGGCGAACACGGGGCTTTGTTATTCAATAAAGACCAAGTATTTTTTGCTCCAGCATTGCCATTAGAAGAAGTTTTTGATCCAACAGGAGCAGGTGATAGTTTTGCGGGTGGTTTTATCGGGTATATTTCAGAAACCCGCGATATATCATTCGATAATCTTAAACGCGCAATTATTTTTGGTTCTGCAATGGCATCATTCAGTGTAGAAAAATTTGGAACTGAGCGTATCCAGAATTTAAGTGCCAAAGATGTTGATGAGCGTGTTCAGCAATTCATCGACTTGGTTCAATTCGATATTACATTGGTTGGCTAAAGTCCTCCAATTATAAAATAAAAAAGGCGCTTCGAAATAGTTCGGAGCGCCTTTTTTATTTTACTTAAATCTCAATTATAATATCTTATCTACTTCAGTTATTACCTTATCGTAATCAGGTTCTAATGTTATATCGGGTGTTAATTCAACGTAGCGAATTTTGTTGTTTTGATCAACCACAAAAACTGCACGGGCACTCAATCCTTTCAAAGGTCCA
>CAXNGM010000233.1:0-4426 GCA_964201695.1 Bacteroidia bacterium
GTTGAATCGGCAACAGTATCGAATTTCTTTGCTACTAAACGAACTGAAGCAGTTGTGTTTTTGCTGGCGAAATCGAATTTAGCATGAGCAGTTGTTACATATACAGCTTTACGAATAAGCGTATTGTATTTTGACTTTACACGCTGTTTAGCCAATGATTTCTCAAATTCAGCCCAAGATTCACGGTATTTTCCGTCAGGATCATTTTCCTCGCTCAACTGTGTTTTCAAAAACTTAATCACACGATTACGATCAAACTGTTTCGTAATACTATCTTGAAACAATGGAATTTGAGTTACTTGTGGGTTGATGTTATCTCCCTGAATCATATCAAATAATTCATCGTCAGAAACTGCAACTCCGGCATCAGACATTTGTCCATCAAAAAGGAATTCATCTAAATATTCGTTCCAGATTTGATTGATTAGTTGTTGACGTGTATTATCATCAACACCCGAAACGCCTTGGTTTCTTTTGTAGTTTTCTTCGGCAACAGAAAGACGGCGTTGAAATTCTTCACCTTTTACTGTTTCACCATTAATTTCACCTATATCGGTGTCTCTGCTGTTAAAAATTGAATTCCCGGAGGAAAATAAATCTTGCATTACAAAAGAGAAGAGTGCAAGCCCGATTACTACTACTACGATAGTGCCGGCTTTGGAGCGGATGCTTTCAAGAACTGCCATTGTGAATGTGCGAAAACTTTAGTTTTTTTAGGGTTGCGAAGATACAATTAAATCAAAAAAATCCTAATACAGAATTTTCTATCGAAAGGTTTTTATTTTTTTTGTTCATCAGAATTGTTCATTGATTTTTCCAATCGCTTTCTTTGATAGCGTCTGAGCGAAAATAATAATGCGGCACAGAATGCAACAAATAATGGGTATTTCCCTGCGTCAACATCGCCTTTACTGAAACTCCATACCGAGGATAATACAGATAAAATTGCGATGCTAAGCCACACAATCTCCATTATTTTAAAAATACGTCTTTGATCCATGATTGCTTTATTATTCGTTTAAACTAATAATTCCTTTTACTTTTAAAATTCGGTATTTCGAAAAATCCTGATTCGATTCAAATCCATCTCCATAAATAACCCGTTCGGGTGATGTTATACGACTAAAAACATTCGAATAAATACGATCCGCTTTCTGATCCCAGATTAAATGTTCGGTTTCGAGTTTATCACCTTTTACACTTTCCAAAACCACATTTCCCTTTGCTTCCATGATTTCAGTTTTGGTATAACTGATTCCATAGTTGGCAATCATTTTCGATTCAAGCACCGATTTAGTATCGTAAAACTCGATTTTCAATCCTTTTGAAAACTCCACAAATCCATCGTTTCCTAAATAAGTATCGCGATGTGGGGCATTCACTTTTGCACGCAAGCGAGATGAATCAGAATAAATCATTTCCACATTTCGTGAAGATGAAACTGGAACTCGCACGTCCGAGCCCAGTCGCTTTACCTCTTCCATATCGTTGCCACATGAAGATAGCAGCAGTAAACAAGCAGACACATATATGAGTTGCTTAATCATATTGGAATTTTCTAAACCAACGATCATTCAATGAGAAAGACAATGTGCCTTTCACAAATTGCTCGTTTAAATTATTTACACCCGAAATGCCTCGTTGTCCAATAGTTATGGCGAAATTTAAGAGACTTGTAGAAGATCTTGTATTGTATGTTCTCAAAACCACAGGTAAACCAAATCCTAAACTAAACCCATATTCAGGAACGGCATTTCCATTCAAACGTAAATAACCATCGGAATAATAACCACCAGCACGGTAGCGAATTTTTTTCCAATATGGCACGCGTCCAGCAATATTTCTGGAGGATGCCAATGGATTAATTTGAATGCCTAATCCTAAACGATACGAAGAACGAACCGAATCTTGCTGCCCAAAAATCTTAAAGCCATTCCAATCAGTATAAACATAATCGGCTGTTACTAGCCACTTATTACTGCTACTTTTAAGTGTTAATCCTCCACCAAATTGCATCGGCATGACAATAATCCCTGAACTTTCGATTGAACTAACCGTGTCGGTAAAGCTTGATCCAGGCAAATCTCCAAAAAACGATTGCGCTAAATAGGTAGACGTTGCATTAATATTCATCAAAGGACGAAACGTACCACCAATAATTAGGTGCATGGAATCGGTATTGAGATTTCGTTTCGATTGGAGTTTAGTAACCAAAGAATCATTTTTCATTTTACTGTGATGCTTCATTTTCGGAAATCTGATCTGGTATTGAATTCCAGCTTGCATATCAAAATCGCCAATACTATTGGAATTGGTAATCAATGAATTCCGTTGGTTGATGGTATCTGAATTAAAAACCACTTTCGAGCTATAATTCGTCTTCCCGAAAAGGTAACGGAACTGAACTCCTATGTTTAAGTTCTTCCCAAAATGCAATCCATTTCCAATAGTAAATGCTGTAAAACCACCATTGCCCGTGTATTTTAAATTAACATTACCTGCTTCTGCATCGGTAATACTGTCGCGCAAAGTAAATCCAGCATTCGAAATCGGTGTTAAACTGAGCGATACGTTCCATCGATTTCGTTTAATGGGAAATGCCAAACCAAAATACCCAATGCCAGCAGAACGACCTTGTTGAGTAGAAGACAAGCCCGAATATTTAATAGAAGAAGCCGAAATTCCACCTTCAAAGATTGTTGCGCCTCCTTCTAAAGAACCCAAAGCTGCGGGCTGCGATAAATTTAATGCATTGGAATCGGAAAGTGCTTGTGTTACTCCACCCAATCCTTGAATAAAAGCAGATGTACTTTCAATGTTATCACCTAAAGCAAACCGTCCATAAGGCGATTGACTTAATGTTTGTCCTTGAATACTGGATGAAACGAAAAGAATGATTAAAAAGAAGAATGATTTAGCGCAATTGATGTAGGAAAATTTCATTGAGTCCTTTAAGAGTGAGCCAAGGTTCAACATGAACACTGGTTTTAATTGTTCGTTCGATTAATGCATAATCGCCTCCGGTAAGTATTACCTGCAGGTCTTTATGTGTCATTTGATATTGTTCCAAAATTCCTTTTACTTCGGCAAGTGTACCATTAATTACACCCGAATGGATCGACTCATTGGTATTTTTACCAATCAGGTAAACGGGTTCGGTTTGAGTTAACAAAGGTAATTGATGAGTGAATTCATGCAGTGCTTTAAAACGCATTTCTATACCAGGTGAAATTGAGCCGCCAAAATACTCATTGTTTCGCGTAATGAAGTCGAATTTTATACACGTACCTGAATCGATGATTACGCAGGGCTTATTTGGGAAAATGGCGGCCGCTGCCACAGCATTTGCGAGCCGGTCGGCACCCAATGTTTCGGGAGTTTGGTATTGATTTCGAATAGGTATTGATGTTCCAGAATCCAAAAACATCGCTATTAACTGAGCGCGTTTCAGAAATAAATCCACCTCTTTTCGGCCACCAGCAACCGAACTTATAAACACATGTGATGGATTATAGACCATCAAACGCAAAAGCGCCTCTTCAATTTCGTCTGAATTGCCCCAGGATGTAGAGATTGATTTTAACATTGTACGCTCTTGAAAACAAGCTGCTTTGAGCGCGGTATTGCCTAAGTCGAGTACAAGTTGAATCATGATAATTGAAATCTTTTGCAAAGATAGAATTAGAAAAATGCAGAAAGAGTAAAATATTTTTTTGATAGGAAATTAAAAAAACTATTTTTGCACCCGCTTAATACATAAGCAAGGTTAGGTGCCTTAGCTCAGATGGTAGAGCAATGGACTGAAAATCCATGTGTCCCTGGTTCGATCCCTGGAGGCACCACCAGCCAAGCCCCGTTCAAAAGAATGGGGCTTTTTTTATGACATAAACCCATTGGATGATTGCATTAAGAATTTTTTCAAAGTTTATTTCAATCAAAAAAATCACACAATAAAGGGAAGGGCGAATGTATTATTTGATGATTCAAGCTTTGATTAATCTGTAAATTGACTCAAAACAAAATAAATCAAGCACTATTTATTTGACTTTTTTTTAAGATGAGGTATGAAAAATCAGGTTGAAAAGCACCATTTATTTTAAGAAAGCCCTATTCGTTTGATTAAGATAATATGAACAAGTTTGTTGTTTTTTGAAAAATGAATCCAGGTATTATTTCCGAGGAAACATCAAATAATTCAAAATTGAATCGATATTAATTTACAAATATTTAAAAGCAAAAACCGAGAATTTAGCGAAAAGGGAGATGGGTATAAAATAAAAAAACCCCGACTAGCGGGGTTTTGGGTGACCAAGGGGTCTCGAACCCCCGACCTCTAGTGCCACAAACTAGCGCTCTAACCAACTGAGCTATGACCACCATTTATAAGGGCGCAAATATAACAAACGAATGCATCAAACAAGGAACT
>CAXNGM010000234.1:0-4415 GCA_964201695.1 Bacteroidia bacterium
GATAGATACAATTGTAGGGTTTTCGATGCAACTGGAAAAGAAATTTATAAAAACTCATTTAACACGGATGTCTTCCCGATTGACTTAAGAGGATTAAGTAAAGGATTTTACATAATCGTTCTCGAAAATGAAACGTTATCATTAAAAAAACGAGTGATTATTACTTAATTACTATTTGCCAATATTGGCATCGAGCCATTTATTTGGATGGAGGGGAGTCTCCGTTTTTAAATTTTCAAGAAGTAGAGGTGAAATAATCCATGGGTTTTAGGCCCCGGATGCTGACCAAAATCATATTCCAAATTGAACTTCGTCATTTCCTAAAAATCTAGGATGAAGACCTTTACATAAAAAGGTTGCAATGATGAAATTTTGGGTAATCATTATAGTTTGTGCTTCAACGAAACTAATCGCTCAGGACAAGCTTGTTTTTAAAAATGGAGGCGAAGTCCCTGCCGTTATAATTGAGATTAACGCGGATATTATAAAATACAAGCGGTTTGATAATCCGAATGGACCAGTATATTTAATTCCGACAAACGAAATTGAACGAATTGTATACAAAGATGGTCAAGTCGATAGTTTTATTGATTCGTCCAAAGCGAACCCGATGCTGGCATTAGAAAGTAAGCTTCGATACGGAGGACCAAGAATCGGGATAACGTATTTGCAACATGGCGAATCGACCGATAAGATGAATGACATTTTCGATCGAAATATAAATCCACTAATTACCCAGTTTGGCTGGCAATTCGAGACGCGATTTTTTACCCTAGAAAATGGAGCTTCGGGTCTGGTAGAATTAATCCCGATGTTTGGCGGAATGGAGCAAGGCCTTTTTATTCCGAGCATTACGGGTCTTGTCGGCTACAGAAGCGCAAAAGGCTATGAATTGGGTATTGGACCGACTCTTTCCCTTGGCGGATCAGGCGTTTTAATTGCGGCAGGTACATCAATAAAGTCGGGAAAAGTGGTATTCCCAATCAATATTGCATTTATTCCCTCGGTTACAAAATCCTATCAGGAGGAGAAAACGGAAAATCAAATCTACAATCCACTAAACGGACTGTATGAGACACAAACTCTTATTACTCCGGCTCACAAGGAACATACTGGATTTCGAGTTACGCTTACTTTGGGTTTCAACTCGCGTTCTAAATAATCTTTAAACGATGAAAAGTGATAAGATTAACATAGTGGTATTATGGTTAATGATTGTGTTTGTTTGCACGATTTCAATTAGTTCGGCACAACAAATTGCAACTAATTTAGAACTCAAAAGGGACTCAATAAATTTGAATTTTAGCGACACCTTAGTTCTCAAAAACAAGCAATCTATTGTTTGCCATGTTCGTGAAATAGACCATCAGTATGTGTATTACGAACTGCCCCAAGTAGATAGTCTCCTAATCATGGTTTCCATTTTTGATTTGGAGAGCATTCATTTTGAAAATGGCATTCAAGAAAATTTCGGTAATATTTCCAAAATCCCAATTGCACAGGATTACTATAATCAAGGGAAACTAGACGCGCTAAACAATTACGATGGGCAAAAAGATTTCAAAAAGGGTATGCTCGATGGCGCCCTGACCTATTTCATATACATAGGAATCGTGATGGTTATTATTGACTATCGAAAGCAAGCAGTTCCCAATAATTCAATCAATAATCTGAATCAAGATTATTTGAAAGGCTATACCGACTCTACAAATTCCATTAAAAACAGGAAGTTAATTGGCGGCTATTTAGTTGGTTTGGTAGCCATGCCTGTGCTTTTGCTTGGATGTATTTGACGTTACATTTTCACCCACCTTCTCTGCGCACTCGCACCCTTCGTTTTTATTTCAGTTACATATACTCCTCTTGCAAGTTGGCTTACATCTATGTAGTTATTGAGCTGTTGTTTGGTTTGGCTTACCAAATTACCTAAGGTGTTGTAAATATTTATTTCGGTTACTGCCACTCCGTTGGTTTCTATAAATAGTTGATTGGTGGTCGGATTAGGATACATAGTGAAAATGATTTGCTCTTCGACATCATTCACCCCAGTGCAAATCTGCACAAAAACATTAACGGCTTGTGAAATTAAAGTATCATTTCCTACAATAGCTACAACAAGGTAAGAACCTGTTGAGTCGATAGTAACGATGGTGTCATTCAAGCCCGCAAAATCAGTCCCATCTTTTTTCCATTGATAGGTGTAACAGTTATTCGGCTGATTCACAAATAAAGAAGTTTGGGTACCGACACATAATGTATCAGAACCAGCATTACTAATTGTAACAACTTCGGTGCTTAGTTTTAATTTTATTAGAGCTATTTCTCCCCAGCCAGTAATACAATTAACCACTATCTCATTGTCGTTTTCAAAATAGGCATTCTTGAAGTGTATTCCATTTGGAGGTTCAAACATAGAGGTATACCCCAATCCATTTAGCGTTAAATCATAGGTAGCTGTTGAATCGAAGCGATAAATATTTGCCCATAAAGCCCCTGGATTTACTCCTCCCATGCTCCATATCCGCCCCTGGCTATCGCGATGAAGAATGCGACCTTCATCATTTCCCGGATTGGAATCTTCCATTAAATCAAATACTCCATTTATTGCAAAGGTACTGTCAGCATCTCCGTTAGGTTTTATGCGCACAACACGGTTGCTTTGATTTCCGTTCTGAACAAATCCCTGAGCATAAATATTATTCTGTGGGTCAGCAAAATACCTATTTACATTATACGCAGTGACAGGTATTCCATTCATACCATTTATTCCGTAGGTTGCATCGGGCTCCCCCATTGAATCTATCTTAACGGTTACTATTTGTTCAATAAATTGGCCTGCTAAGTTTGGGTTAATGGTGTATAAAAAGCGAATGGAGCCATTCGCGTCAATAACACCCGCTGAATGACCACCAATGCTGGCTACCATTGAGTTGAAACCAGGATAAGTTATAGCAGGATGGAATGTATTATCAAGAGATCCATTTAAATTATATCTTCTTGCAACTGGAATGGAGGCACCGCCATTTATATTAAAAAATTCCGACCCGAATGCAATAACCTTTCCACCGGGCTGAATAGCTATATGGGAATAGATAGAACCCGAAATAGGATTAGTGCTTATTAACTCCACTACACTGCCTGTAGAATTAAAAGTAGAATCAGGTGTACCATCAGCATTGAACCTTCCTATATACGCTCTGACACTGCTCCCCGCATTTGAAGGTGATTCACCACCGACCACATAAATTTTATCATTGCTCATGGCCGCACATGAAACTGAGTTCGAATTGCCAAACCTATGTTGGACAACTCCGTTGGTACCAAACGAGCTGTCTACTGTGCCGTCATTATTAAATTTTGTGAGCACAATTAAATTGGCAAACAGCCCCTGGTCATAAACATCTCCTGCTTGAATGTAACTTCCGTCCGATAGTTTAAACATTTCAATTTGTTGTAAGGAGAGGGGAAAACCAGTGATAACCGACATTCCACAGGTTTCACCAAAACTACGATCAATTACATAATGCTGTTGTGCGAAAAGTTCTGATTGAAAGGACAGAATTGCGGTTAATACAATAAGTGAATAAGCGATTGTTTTTTTCATTTTGTTTGGATGTTAAAAGTTTAATAATTTATGAATTTCGATTCAAGCTTGCTGCTATCGGAAATCGGGATTAACGAAGTTTTTAAAAATAGGGAATGGTAGTTCAATTGTTTGTGCTTATTCAAATATTTGTACTTGTTCTCAATGCCCTATTTTTTATAGTTTTTTTTTGTTATACGCATACTCTAGTGCTTTTCTGAAGCACCACTGTTTGAAGTCTGCACAAAAGTTCTTTCATCGTTCAATAATTATCTGTGTTGCGTAGATTGCATTTTCAGTTTAGCGTTTTCACCAAAAAGGGAATCGGCAACAGTATTCTGAGAATGTAGAGCTAATGAAATGCTCGATAAGACAGCGAACAGGTAAATGTTTTTCATGGGGGATTTTATTTAAAAAATATTTCATAAAAGTAGATGGGCTTTTATGCGAAGTCAATCCCTAATACTAGTGATTTTGTTTCTGCTTTATGTAAATTTTCATGAACGAAAAAGAGCCTATTCACCTTTAAAGATGTCCTGTACTAAAAACCACTTGCTCTATACATGCAGGAACTGAAATCCCTCTCCTGGCCACATAGTGGTTCCTTCGGATAGGAGAGGGATTTAGGGAGAGGTCAACGCGCAAAACCTGGGGTTTAATCCCCAGGATACCAGACCTCAGGACACCAAGCCCCAGTAAACTAAGAATCCGCCTTTTCGCTATAAACCACTCCCAACATCGTTCTTCCTACAACGCCCAATGTGGTTTTGTCGACTGCATTCATATTATCTTGTTGGGTGTGCCAATAATCACCAAATCCTTTTTGAAGATC
>CAXNGM010000235.1:0-4408 GCA_964201695.1 Bacteroidia bacterium
GCATTAGCGAATTATGCGAATGCACATAGCAGCGAAGAACCCGAGATTTTAAAGAAACTAAATCGAGAAACACATCTTAAAATGATGCAATCGAGAATGCTTTCTGGTCATTTACAAGGTCGATTATTGAGCTTGTTGAGTCATTTAACGCGTCCGAAATGTATTCTTGAAATTGGAACCTACACCGGATATTCTGCCATTTGTTTAGCAGAAGGATTGGCTGAGGGAGGAATTTTACACACTATCGACAACAACCCTGAACGCGATACATTTGTAAATCGCTTTATTGATGAAGCTAAAATGACGGATAAGATTCGCACATACATTGGCGATGCGCGCTTGGTGATTCCAACAATTATAGGTGAATTCGATATTGTTTTTATAGACGCCGATAAATCGGGGTATGCGGAATATTACGACTTGATAATAGATCGCTTGAAACCAGGTGGAATAATTATTACCGACAATGTACTCTGGAGTGGTAAAGTCATTGAACCAGTGAAAGCAAATGATGAGGACACCCGATTAATCTGTGCTTACAACGAAAAAATTGCAGCAGACTCCCGAGTTGAAGTTGTATTACTTCCAATAAGAGATGGAATTAGTATTGCTCGAAAGATATAATCAGAGATTTTTTCCGAAAATACCATCAATAACGCAGCCTCAATTTCTTGAAATTATCAGATTTCATTTGAATAAGTGCTTCTTTTACGATAGGATTACTTTCGTTAATACATTCGTAAAACTCGCTAATACCCCAAATCTGATTTGCAATGATAGCGCGCAACTGACGACGAATAAAATCTCCAGAAGTTTTAATATCAGCATCGTTTCTTTTAATCTCTTCTACCTCAGCGGCAGTAATGAAATCATTTAATAATGCATCGGAAACGTTGAATCCCGATTTATATGATTTGAAATCCGGGAATTGTGTGCGGATACTCGCTCTATTTTGATCTACATATTTTAATGCGAACGTGTTAAATAGCCCTTTACGATAAACATCTGTTAAGTACTTAGAGTTTTCACTTGTATCAAGAGGAATAAATAAATCGGGCATAATGCCTCCACCTCCATAAACCAATCGTTTGCCAAGGGTGTAAAATTTAAGAGAATCGGCAAAGGAAATACTGTCACGGTTGGTGAATTCGCCATGCTTAAATCGTTTGTTTAAATCATCGTAATAATCATCAACACCTTTTTCGTAGGGTTTTTGAATACAGCGGCCCGAAGGTGTGTAATAACGAGCCGTTGTTAATCGCATGGCTGAACCATCAGGAAATGGAAAGGAATTTTGGACAAGTCCTTTTCCAAACGAACGACGACCAATGATTAAACCTCTATCTAAATCTTGAATTGCGCCTGAAACAATCTCCGAAGCTGAAGCTGAACCTTCGTCAATGAGCACAATGAGTTTCCCTTTTTCAAAAATCCCTATGTCTGTGGATGTGTAATCGGTTTTAGAACCGGGCTTTCTCCCTTTGGTGTAAACAACTAAATTGTTATCGGTTAATACCTGATCGGCAATATCGATGGCAGTTTGAAGGTATCCACCACCATTACCAGTTAAGTCGATGATTAGGTTTTTCATTCCAGACTTTTTCAGCTTTTCGAGACTTGTAAGAAATTCTGTACCCGAAGTGGCGCTAAAACGACTGAGTTTAATATAGCCCGTTTCCGGATCTGCCATGTATGTAGCATCAATACTTGTAAGTGGAATTTTATCGCGCGTAATACTGTATTCAATGAGATTTTTCACTCCTTTTCTAAAAATACTCACTTTAACAACAGTACCTCTTGTTCCACGAAGTCGGCTGATTACATCTTTGTTTTTAATTTTGATACCAGCCATAATCTCACTTTCGATCTTAACGATTTTATCACCAGCAAGAATCCCCAATTTTTCTGAAGGGCCACCAACAATGGTATTTACCACAACAATGGTATCTTCTAAAATATTGACTTGTATTCCAACTCCATCAAAATTCCCAACGAGCGGCTCTTCCATTTCTTTGAGCTCTTCTTTGGAAATATAAACTGAATGTGGATCGAGTTCTTTTAACATGGCCCGAATACCTTCCTCAACAATTTGATGCGAGCTCACCGTATCTACATAATTATTGTTCAGATAATACAAGAGATAATCGAGCTTTTCGGTTTCTTTATTCGCATTTCGTTGGGCTAGAACGGACAAAGAGAAAAAAGAAAATGCAAATAGAGAAAGGAATTTAATATTCATGCTTAGCTTATGATTTATGCAAATAAAGAGAATTGATTGAAACAACTAACGTAATGTTTGCAAGAAGATTTTATTTACGAATAAAAAAAAACCTCCGCTCTTGAGCGGAGGTTTTAAAGGCAATGATGTTCAAGTATGATATCAGATTAGATCTTTTTCACGTTGATTGCATTCAAACCTTTGCGGCCTTCGATTACATCGAAAGAAACATTGTCTCCTTCGTTAATTTGATCAATTAGACCTGTTACATGAACAAAAACCTCTTGGTCGGAATTGTCCACTTTAACGAAACCGAAACCTTTGGTTGCGTTAAAGAATTTAATAGTACCTGTTTTCATTAAAATAAATTGTTGATTCGATAAAAATACAAGAAACCTTGAAAGCTTCTGCATGAAAATTAAAAAAAATATCTATCACCAACAATTTAATTTAATCCATTCATTTATTGGGAATTAAATCAATTCAATCCATCCATTTAGGAGAAAAATAATTTTCACAACAACTTGTATTATAAAAAAACACTACTTGTTTCGGTGATATTTTAATGCATTCAATAAAAAATCAATTAATCAAAAATTAAGTCGTAACCACAAAATTTAAAATCAGACTGCTTGGTTTTTACTTGCCTTTTTACTGCCGTCATACATTTCATAGCGAACTAAGCGGCACTCAAGTGGACCATTAAACAACTTGATTTTGCGTGATGGACGAAGACCTATTTTATTCAATGCTTCTTGGTTTGAAGTAAAAATCCAAGCTTCCGAACCACCATACGTGTGTTTAAGCGTACTTCCTATAATGCCGTATAGAGCATCAATGTCTTCGGGCTGCATACGTTCTCCATAAGGAGGATTTAAAAACAAGAACGAACGTTTCCCCGGATTGACGTGTTTTTCGAATGGCAAATTTTCAAATTGTATATCCCCTTCAACACCGGCTTCGCGGGCATTTTCACGTGCTAATTCAACCGCTGCAAAACTTCTATCGCTTGCTTTTATTGAAACAGGAAATTCGGTTATTTTCTTATTCAAGCTTTCCAAAATAGTATCAAAAAGTTCTTGATCAAAATCTCTCCAATGTTCAAAGGCAAATCCAGGACGGAAAATACCTGGAGGAATGTTGTTCGCTATTAATGCCGCTTCAATCGAGAAAGTTCCAGAACCACACATTGGATCAACCAAGGGAAAATGGTGCGACCAATTACTCATTAATAATATTCCCGCAGCCATTACTTCACTCAATGGAGCTTTCACTTGTTCTTTTCTGTAACCACGACGATGCAAACTCGATCCAGAACTATCTAAGTAAATAGTTACTTCCTGATCGCGCACGTAAACACTTATATATATGTTAGGTTCTTTGGAATCAATAAATGGACGGCGGCCAACTTCTTTACGAAAACGATCGGCAATAGCATCTTTAGCTAATTGACTAACAAACATGCTATTGGTAAACATCTCACTAAAAAGCAAGGAATCAATAATCATTGTTTTATCAACATCAAAATACACATTCCAATCAATGTCGAAAATGGCTTTATAGAAATCGTCATTCGATTTAAAACTAAATTTGTGTATTGGCTTAAGCACACGCAATCCAGTTCTCAAAGCAAGATTCAGCTTATATAAAAAGCCCTGATCACCTTTGCAGCTAACAGCTCTAACCATTCTTTCTACATCAGCTCCTCCTAAATTACGCACTTCCGATTCAAGTACTTCTTCCAAACCTGCATACGTGCGAATGAGGATCTCGTGTTGTTCTGATTCCATAGTATTAAAACTATAATTTTATTTTGTTGATTTTCAACTATTTAACACCAATCACTCCAATTTTGTTTAACCTTTTTTCACTTTAAGTAAACATTATTTAAAGGTTGATGTTTGATAGGACAATGTTAAACCAATTAAACAATTCAAAACTCATGAAAAAAATTTTTACACTATTAACAGCTTCTTTTATGACATTAGCTGTCAATGCACAAACTGTTGTAGACATTATTGTCGGCAGCCCAAATCACAACACATTAGAAGCAGCTGTAATTGCAGCCAACCTTCAAGGCACATTATCTGGCCCAGGACCATTCACAGTTTTTGCACCAACTGACGCAGCTTTCGCAGCTTTACCTGCGGGAACTGTAGATGCATTACTAGCTGACATTCCTGCTTTAAC
>CAXNGM010000236.1:0-4406 GCA_964201695.1 Bacteroidia bacterium
GATATAATCTTCGCCTGGAATTCATCCACCGAATTGATTGATCTCAATTGAGCTTCCAACATGTTTGCATCCATCGAAGGAAATACAAAATTTAAAGCTGCCCGAAAATGCGGGTTATCTAGTAAGCGAGCGATAGCCGGCTGAACCTCATCATCATTAAAAGGGCGGATGGTATCAAAATACCCCTTTTCAAAATCCTTTTCCATTTCAACAAATAACGTTTTTTTTATTTAGAGATTAAAACTTTGGGTTGAATTACAGAAAATGTGAAACCTTGATTGCATAGTTCTTGCAAAATTTGCGGAAGTATTTCTTTCAACCTTGGCCATGCTTTTAATGAATCGTGAAATGTAATTACCGAACCATTTCGCACATGATGAAGTACATTATTTAAGCATGTTTCTGAGCTTAATCTTGAATCATAATCCATCGATAAAACATCCCACATAACAATAGTATACATTTTCCGGAGATGTAAAAATTGTCTCGGACTTAATTTTCCATAAGGAGGACGAAACAATGAGGAGTGAAAAACGTAGGCGCATTTATCTGCATCATCCTTATATTTAGAAAAGGAAACCTTCCATCCATTGAAATGGGAATAGGTATGATTTCCAACAGCATGACCATCTTCTAAAAGTTTATTAAACAATTGGGGATACTTTTCGACGCAATTGCCGATACAGAAAAATGTAGCCTTTGCTCCTACTTCGGCTAACATATTTAATACATGTTCTGTTACACCAGGCGTTGGACCATCATCGAAAGTTAGATAAACAGTCTTGCCCGAATCGGGCATTCGCCAAATGGATCCGGGCAAGAGTTTACGTATCAATAAAGCCGGCTGAACCAGGCTCATTTTAACTAATTATTTCCAGCCGATGAAGAACCTCCATTCGACATGTAACGGCCTTCCAAATTCTTAAATCGAGCATCGAAACTTTTCACCAATACATCACGCTTGTTACGTTTGGCTACATCCGAAATAAACTTAAAGATGGACATGTTTCGTTGAGCCTCCGAATCGAACTGCTTGTAAATTTTCGGTTTCTGACCGAAGTAATAGTTCAATTCCTGTTCTACTATTTCAGCATAACGATTCATAATCTTATCTGCTTTGGCTGTAGCTCCTGCTTGATAATAATCTTCAGCTAATTGAACAACAAAGAAATTGAATGGTACATTGTTTTCGGGTAGAACTTCAAAAGCACGATCAACAACTTTCATTGCCGAATCTTTTTTGCCTTCTTGAATCAAAGCAGATGCAAGACGATCAAAATTACTTCGGAGATTCATGGTCATCCGGTTATTGTTTTCGTCCATGTAAACTTCCTTTTTATCAATGCCTCCCCAAGCAAATTTATTCATCATGTTATTGTACATGATATCTGTATCGATACGACCAAAATCTTGTCCGCGGGAAGTTGTTTTAATTGGAACTAAACGATATGCCAAACCTTCGAGTTGGAAATAATCTTGAAGTCCAATGTAGGAATCATCTCCAACTGTTACTGCAAAATAAATAGGACGTTCCCAGTTATTGGTTGCTAGTAAATCGAGGATCATCAATTCTGCTTTCAGTATATAATTACGATCAATTTCAAAATCAATGTAGGGCACAATTTGTTTTTCCATTCCTTTAGGCACAGTACCATTTGCCATAACTTTTGCAGAATCGACTGGAATGCGGAATTTTTTGGATGGAAAATAATCAAATTTACGATCGCCGTAATCGAATTTATTGTTCGGATCATCGCTGGCCACAAAGTCAATCATTTCTCGAATGTTCTGATAATCTTCTAATCCTTTTTGTTCGTAGATAAGAATTTGATCACGTTTTCCTTGACGGTATTTATCTTGTGTAAATGAAAGTGGAACTGCATCAGAATCGTAAGCTTTACGTTTAATTTGATCGATGTACCAATCGGTATTCAGTAGACTTAAATTCACTACCCGAATATCGGTACGAATGCCCTCTACTTCCTGAGCATACCAAAGCGGGAATGTATCGTTATCACCATTAGTAAATACAATGGCATTTTTGGCGCAGGAGTTAAGGTAATTGCTTGCATAATCGCGCGCAGTATAACGGTTCGAACGATCGTGATCATCCCAACCTTCTCTTGCCATAATTCCAGGTACAGCTACAGTGCACAAACCTGTTACTATAATAGCGATGATTGGTTGTGGACCATATTTCTTCAATCCCGAGTAAATAGCGGCTACTCCCATTCCAATCCAAATGGAATACGCATAAAATGAACCCGCAAAACCATAATCACGTTCGCGAGGTTCGTTCGTATATTGATTCAGGAATATAATAATGGCTATACCAGTGAAGATAAAGAACAACATCGTTACAAAAAACTCGCGTTTGTTTCTGAGCAGTTGAAACACCAATCCTATCAAACCTAAAATCATCGGTAAGAAGTAAAAATTGTTATTGGCTTTATTACTTGCTAAAGAAGGAGGCAGATTTTTCTGTGTTCCCAATTTTCCATCATCAATAAAGTCTAATCCACTTTTCCAATTGCCATCGGATAAATTTCCTTGTCCTTGAATATCGTTTTGTCGACCAACAAAGTTCCAAGCAAAATAGCGGAAATACATAAAGCCCAACTGATAACTAAAAAAGTAGGAAATGTTTTGTCCGAAGGAGGGTTTCTTCTTGGCATCACCTTTAATTTCTGCCCAGTTTTTATACCCACGAATATGTGATGCTTGACTACTCCACATACGCGGAAAAACCGTGCAATAATCTGGATCATATACTGGTTCTTCGGTGTCTTTCGGTGTTGCTATAACATCGTATTTACCGGTTTTTTGATTGGGAGCATAAACCGTATTACCTGGCTTGTAACGTTTTTTTGCATCGGGATGAAGCGGTGCATTGTAATACTGACCATACGCTAATGGACGTGTTCCGTATTGTTCACGATTCAGGTAGCTTAATAATGTGAACACATTTTCTGGATTGTTTTCATCCATAGGTGTATCGGCAGCTGAACGAATTAAAATCATCCCGTAACTACCATATCCAATTAGCATGGCTGTAATACACAATGTTAATGTATTGGCAAGAACAAAATTCTGACGAGGTCCATATATGAAATAAGCTAGGATTGCACCTGCAATAATTCCCATCCAACCTAAAACCAATAACAGGAGAATGGCTGTTACAGCAAATGTAGGATGTTGAATTCCTTTGCGGGAATAGTTAAGTGCGAATATGATAGTGGTTATAACAAGTAGAATGTAAACAAGCGCACCACTTCCAAAAGGAAGACCTAGACTATTCGAAAATAACAACTCAAATGAAGCGGCATTTCCTACAACCTTCGAGATTAATCCAAATTGTATCATTCCTAAAATGAGCATTCCAAGAGCACCTGTAATGAAAATACCCATGCGTGTTGGTTTGAACTTGCGGAAATAATAGATGTATCCAATGGCAGGAATGGCCAAGAGGTTCAATAAGTGGATACCGATTGAGATACCCATCAAATATGCTATTAGAATAATGTAACGATCGGCAAAAGGTTCGTCGGCCACTTCTTCCCATTTCAACATAGCCCAAAATACAACGGCAGTGAAGAAAGATGATGTTGCGTAAACTTCTCCCTCTACGGCCGAAAACCAAAATGTATCTGAAAATGTGTAAGCCAATGCTCCTACCAAACCACTTCCTAAAATAGCAAACAGATTTCCGTTATCCAATACCTTACTCGTTCCAACTAGGAGCTTTCGTGTTAGGTGCGTGATGGTCCAAAATAAGAAAAGAATGGTACCAGCGGATGCCAATGCGGAAAGCATATTCATCATGAAAGCCACTTTGGATGTATCGCCAAAAGCAAACAAAGTAGCAACACGACCAAGAATCATAAAGAAGGGAGCTCCCGGTGGATGTCCAATTTGAAGCTTATAGGCCGTTGCGATAAATTCGCCGCAATCCCAAAAACTAGCGGTTGGTTCTACTGTTGAACCATAGGTATACATGGCAATGGCGAAAGCGAGCCAGCCAAAAACATTATTCAGAAGTTTGTACTGCTTCATAGTTGTTATAGGTTGATTTGATTTCAGCTAGTTGTATTTCTCACCGAAAACTCGACGAAAATAGGAAACATGTGGCAATTCATACGAATACATTGAGAAAGTTTTCAGCAATTTATCGTGAACACTGCTTCATAACACTTAATCCTTTAATTTATTTACCTGTTATTCAGTCACATCAAAGAAAAATCAAGGAAAGAATTTTGGATGATTGGGTTTTACTGAAGTTTTTCTATTTTTGCGCCCTATCACAATGTCCGATGGTGTAACTGGCAACACGTCTGATTTTGGTTCAGAAGAGTCTAGGTTCGAAACCTAGTCGGACAACAAAACCCGCTTTCAGAGCGGGTTTTTTG
>CAXNGM010000237.1:0-4403 GCA_964201695.1 Bacteroidia bacterium
TCAATCTCATTAAGCGATTCCATAAAAGAATTGATCGTTGAATCTTTGCTTGCAGCTTCTTTTGCAATCGCTTCTTTTTCGGCTTTAAGTGCTTCTAATTCCGGATTTGGCTCTTCTTTACCTTGGCAACCGGCCAATGCAATTAATACAGTAGCAACATAGAACAGACGTTTCATAATTTTTGTGTTTTGATTCGATTTTTCGAAAACAAAGGTATATTGTTAAATTTGCCTGATTGTCCATTAAATGATATAACCTTACAGAAAGAATACACGGCTGTATCCCTTGTTATTTCAGGCAATTGTTGATAACAAAGGGCTTATTTGCTGATTTGTTTCTTTTGTATTAGAAATATCTGAATATTACCAAAGTTTATCGTTACTTAATTAATTCATAATACTTTCAACAAGGAATAGCGTTTTCAATCGCCTCGATTTTCCTATCTTCGCGCCCCTAATTCGCATAGCATCATAAATATGCATCATTACCCTGAACAAAAAAATCTAAACCTACCCGCAATTGCTGATGAGGTGCTTGCCTGGTGGGAAGAAAACAACGTATTTGAAACGTCGGTAACTTCGAGAGAAGGTAAGCCATCATTTACATTTTACGAAGGTCCGCCATCCGCGAATGGCTTGCCTGGAATTCACCATGTAATGGCACGAACTATCAAGGATATGTTTTGCCGCTATAAAACACTTCAGGGCTTCCAAGTAAAACGCAAAGCTGGTTGGGATACGCATGGATTGCCCGTTGAACTTGGCGTTGAAAAGACTTTAGGAATTACCAAAGAAGACATTGGAAAAAGCATAAGCATTGACGATTACAACCTTGCTTGCCGCGAAGATGTGATGAAATTTACAGGCATCTGGAACGACCTAACTCGTCAAATGGGCTATTGGGTAGATATGGAAAACCCATATATTACCTACGAAAACAAATACATCGAAAGTGTATGGTGGCTGCTTGGCCAACTAAACTCGAAAGGATTATTGTATAAGGGATTTACCATTCAGCCTTATTCTCCTGCAGCGGGAACAGGTTTGAGTTCGCACGAGCTCAACATGCCAGGCACATACAAGGATGTAAAAGACACAACCATTGTTGCGCAGTTTAAAGTGAAGGCCGATGAAAAAGCCATCGCTCTTTTCAAAAATCTGGACATTGAGCATTTAAGCTTGATGGCTTGGACCACCACTCCTTGGACGCTTCCATCAAACACCGCTTTAACGGTTGGTAAAAATATTCGGTACGTTGCGGTTAGCACTTTTAATCCTTATGTTTTCTCTCCCTGTACTGTAATTCTTGCAAAAGATTTAGCAGGCAAATTCTTCCCTGAAAAAAATGCCGAACTCGAATTCGATTCGTATAAGGAAGGAGACAAAGCAATTCCATTCAAAATACTTGCTGAATTTAGTGGCGCTGAGCTAGAAGGAATTCGTTACGAACAGTTATTGCCTTATGCACAACCAAGCGATGGCGATGCTTTTAAAGTTATTACTGGAGATTTTGTGACCACCGAAGATGGAACAGGAATCGTACATACCGCGCCTAGTTTTGGTGCCGACGATTTTAAAGTGGCCCGTCAACATGGAATTGGCTCTTTAACCTTAGTCGATTTGCAAGGACGTTTTGTTCAAGATGTGAACGATACCGTTTTTGGGTTCGCCCATGAATTTGTAAAAGAACAATACCTCAACGATGATGAAAAAGCCGTTGAACTTGCTCGTCAGAAAGAACATCTTCGTCATATTATTCCCAACCTTGAAAAATATTTAAGTGTTGACGAACGCATTGCTCTTAAGTTGAAAGTGGAAGGCAAAGCTTTTAAGATTGAGAAATACGAACACACGTATCCGCATTGCTGGCGTACCGACAAACCCATTTTGTATTATCCGCTCGATAGCTGGTTTATTAAATCGACTGCTGTAAAAAATCGTTTGATAGAGCTTAATAAAACCATTCATTGGAAGCCGGAAAGTACGGGAATTGGTCGATTCGGAAATTGGTTGGAAAACCTACAAGATTGGAACTTAAGCCGAAGTCGTTATTGGGGAATTCCAATTCCAATTTGGACAAGTGAAGACGGAACCGAACAAATCATCATTTCATCTGCCGAACAACTTCGGATGGAAATTGAGAAAGCCGTTTCAGCAGGAATAATGGCATCAAATCCGCTGGGAAATTTTGTCCCTGGCGATATGAGCGATGAAAATTACCGTCAATTTGATTTGCATCGACCTTCTGCCGATGAGATTTTTCTGGTTTCTGCATCTGGGAAGAAAATGAAACGTGAAAGCGATTTAATTGATGTATGGTTCGATTCGGGTGCAATGCCTTACGCACAATGGCATTATCCTTTCGAAAATAAAGAAATGATTGATTCGGGCAAAGCATTCCCGGCCGACTTTATTGCCGAAGGAGTTGATCAAACCCGTGGTTGGTTTTTTACATTGCATGCCATAAGCACGATGGTGTTTGATTCTGTTGCATTTAAAAATGTGGTTTCAAACGGTTTGGTTCTCGATAAAAACGGGAATAAAATGTCGAAACGTTTGGGCAATGCCGTTGATCCGTTCGATACACTTGGAAAATATGGACCTGATGCTACGCGTTGGTACATGATAGGAAATGCACAACCTTGGGACAATCTTAAGTTCAATGAGGATGGCATTACTGAAGTTCAGCGTAAATTCTTTGGTACACTCTATAATACCTATGCTTTTTTTGCTTTGTATGCCAATATCGACGCGTTCAGAATGAACAAAGCCACCCAAATTCCGGTTCAAAATCGTCCCGAAATTGACCGATGGGTTTTGTCGCGGTTGAATAGTTTGAAAGAAGAAGTTCAATTGAAGCTTGAAGATTATGATCCTACGCCTGCTGTTCGTTTAATTGAAGAATTTGTTACTGAGCAACTCAGTAATTGGTATGTTCGTTTAGGAAGAAGACGTTTCTGGCGCAGCGAAAGTGATTCCGATAAGCAAGCTGCATACGAAACGCTCTTTGAATGCCTCGAAACGGTTTCCCAGTTGATGAGTCCTGTTGCACCATTTTTTGCAGAATGGCTTTACCGTAATTTGAATGCCGCATCCTCCGAAAGAGTAACTTCTGTTCACCTAAGTAATTGGCCTAAAACCAATAATGATCTTATCGATGCAGATTTAGAAGAACGTATGGAACTCGCTCAACGCTATTGTTCGATGATTTTGGCGCTTCGTAAAAAGGTAAACATCCGCGTTCGTCAGCCACTTCAGCGAATAATGGTTCCAATTATTGACCCGCGTATTCAGTCGCAATTGGACGGAGTGAAGGACTTAATTCTATCCGAAACCAATGTGAAAGAATTGGCTTATGTGGGCGATGATGCGGGCATGATTGAGAAAAAGATTAAGCCCGATTTTAAAGTTCTTGGACCTAAATTCGGGAAACTGATGAAGAGCATTGCTGCGGTCGTAATCACATTCGATAGCAACCAAATTAACGCGCTTCAGCGAAATGGAGAATTGGCCATTGAAGTTGAAGGTGAAACAATCCTTTTGGATTCAGACGATGTGGAAATTTTCACGGAGGACATTCCGGGTTGGCTAGTTGCCAGCGAAGGAGCGCATACTGTTGCCTTGGATGTTACGTTAAGCGAAGAGCTTTTGGAAGAAGGTTTGGCTCGCGAACTCGTTAATAAAATTCAAGGTATTCGCAAAAATAGTGGCTTAGAAGTAACTGATAGTATCGAAATTGTAATTGGTTTTCATCCTTCGTTGACGAAAGCAATCGAAAACAATAAATCTTATATTTGCGCCGAAACTTTGGGTGCATCTTTAACAATAGTTAATCAGGACCCAAGCGCCAACGGTTCTGTGGTAGAAATTACCGATGAAATATCTGTGGCGATCACAATCTCTAAATTGAATTAAAATGAGTCAGCAAGAAAAAAATAAATACAATCCTGAAGAGCTTCAGGAATTTAAAGATATCATTGAAAGAAAACTCGTTGAGGCGCGTACTGATTATGAACTCTTGAAAAGTGCGTTTTCAAATAAAGACGATCATGGTACAGACGATACTTCCCCTACTTTTAAGTTGATGGAAGAAGGTTCTGATGTTCTTTCAAAAGAAGAAACAGGTCAGTTAGCTGCTCGCCAACAGAAATTTATCGAGAACCTTGAAGCTGCTTTGATCCGAATTAAAAATAACACCTATGGCATTTGTCGTGTTACTGGCAAATTAATTCCGAAAGAACGTTTGAGAATTGTTCCTCATGCAACGTTGAGTATAGAAGCTAAAAACCAACAATAATATATTAGCCCTGCTCAAAAGCAGGGCTTTCTGATTTTGAAAAAGTCGCTGATTATTTTATTGTCCGTTTTACTGGTTGACCAACTTGTTAAAGTTTGGATTAAAAC
>CAXNGM010000238.1:0-4402 GCA_964201695.1 Bacteroidia bacterium
ACATCCACTGCTATGTTCGACCAAATGCCAGGAGAATTATTAGGCGGCCTGAACGATTCCTTACGCATGCTTCGCTCTTTCGGCATGACATCTATAGAACTACGTGATCCATTTATGAACGAATTGCAATTGACAAACGGTATCTCCGCAACACTTAAATTCAATATTCCCACAGCTTTACAATTCATTGCACCCGAAACCATTGATTGGTGGAGCTTTGAAGAAACTCTGGGTTACTGGAAACACGAAGGCCAAGCCCAAAAACAAGGAACACAATACATTGGTTTAGCAAGTCATTTCTCTTGGTGGAACTGCGATGTACCCCAAAACTTCAACCATTTTCAAGGTTCTGTAAACTCAGTAAGTGGAAGTCCAGTTTCAGATGCTCAAATAAATGTAATTTCCTCAACTTTTGGCACAGGAACAATATATTCCAATACTGAAGGTACATTCATTTGCCGAGTTCCCAAAAATCAAAGTTTAACATTAAATGTGAAACTTACGTGCAATACCACCAATGATTGGGCTTTGGCACATACAGAAACAATAATTAGCGGAGAAGACTCAATTGTTGGATTTTTCACTGCTTTATTAAGTAACTATTATCCTATAACCGGAACCGTTGTAAACTGCACAGGACAGCCCGTCGAATCTGGTTATGTTAAAATGGGACCGCAGATCTTTCTCACAGAAAATGGAGCGTTTACTATACATACTTGTGCTACAGGTTCTTATTCATTTCGTTGTTTTAACAACACCAATTCTGATTCTATAAAGGTAAGTGAGATGATTTCTCTTCAGGTTGAAAGTATTGGTGTAAATGCAGGTAACATTCAAACCTGTTTAGTTATGTTTGGGTCTGTAGCTGATGTAGAAGGAAACAATTACGAAACCGTTTTAATTGGTGACCAATGGTGGATGGCTGAAAATCTGAGAACTGCTCGTTTTTCTGATGGTTCGATAATTTTGAATGTTACTGATAGCGCGGCCTGGTCACAATTAATTACTCCTGCCTGGTGTAATTACGACAATAGTCCGGCATATGGTGCCCTGTATGGTAAATTGTATAACTGGTATGCGACAGTAGATCCCAGAAACTTATGTCCAACAGGTTGGCATGTGCCTTTAGATGCAGAATGGACCATATTAACTAATTACCTAGGAGGTTTAGCTGTTTCAGGCGGAAAAATGAAATCAACCACGGGATGGAATTCTCCAAATACAGCTGCAACTAACGAAAGTGGTTTCACAGCTCTTCCAGCTGGAAGTCGAGGCTACGACGAGGCAATCTTTTACGGTGTAGGTGGACTCATTAACTTTTGGACCTCTTCAGAGAATACAAGTGATGCATGGCTACTCGGCATAGGCTACAATGGTGGTAATGCAGGTTTTGCCACTATTTCTAAAATGTGGGGTTTTTCTGTCCGTTGCCTAAGGGATTAACAGGAGTTGAAAGTAAAAAGTATCGAGTGCAAAGTAAAAGTTGAAAGTTAATCAGTTCTTGCTGAGGCAATGCCGAAGCTTAGAAATGATTAATCCCGAGTGTAATCCATTTTGGCTAGAGCCTCGGGAGGAAAATTGAAAGTGAATCATTTTGACCTTAAAAGGTGGACGTGTTTTTTTGGGCGGCTTATCCGGCTGTCGCTTCTCGCTTTTTACCTACACTTCGTTTCGGTAAAAGAGCTCAAACAAACGCTCCATCCGGGCCGCTTTTATTTTGTGTGATAAGGTCTAATTCATTGTCTAATTTCGCGTTTCAAATTCATAATGAAATTAGATCCCTTTTCCACCGGTCTTCCCGTTTCCAATATCATTCACGAAGTTCAACAACAACTTCATGAGAGAACAACGCTCATAGTGACAGCGCCTCCAGGGGCAGGAAAAAGTACGCTCTTGCCGCTTACTTTTTTGGATGCTGAATGGCTCAAGGGACAAAAAATCCTGATGCTAGAACCGCGCCGTTTGGCTGCAAAAACTATTGCAATGCGCATGGCCGATTTAATGGGCGAAGAAGTTGGGAAAAGTATTGGATATCGTGTGCGATTCGAAAACCGAGTTTCTGCGAATACGCAATTGGAAGTGCTCACCGAAGGAATTCTCACACGCATGTTGCATGACGATAATGCACTCGAAGGTGTGGGTTTAGTCATTTTTGATGAGTTTCACGAACGAAGCATTCATGCCGATGTCGCCTTGGCTTTATGCCGTGAAGCGCAACAAGTTTTACGTCCCGATTTACGCATTCTCATCATGTCGGCGACGCTCAATTTGCCACTCTTAAGTGGATTGCTTCAAGCACCAGTCATCGAAAGCAAAGGCCGACAATTCCCTGTCGAAATTTGCTATTCAGGAATGCAAGACGAGATGTTGCTTGCTGAATTAACAGCACGCGAAGTACTCAAGGCAAGTCAGGAAAATGAAGGCGATGTCTTGGTCTTTCTTCCCGGCGAAGGAGAGATTCGGAGCTGTGCGGAATTGCTTAGTAAATCTATGCCCTCGGTGGCTATTCATCCGTTGTATGGGCAATTACCTCCACATGAACAATTCCTCGCAATCATGCCAAACAAGCAGGGTAGGAGGAAGGTTGTTTTGGCTACTTCTATCGCAGAAACGAGCCTCACCATTGAAGGAATTCGCATTGTGGTGGATACAGGTTTCGGGCGTGTTTCACGTTTCGATCCCGCTTCGGGTTTATCGAAATTGCAAACGGTGAAAATCTCCAAAGATGCCGCCGATCAACGTGCTGGAAGAGCTGGCCGATTGAGTTCTGGCGTGTGTTATCGCATGTGGAGCATGGCCGATCAGGAACGGATGGCCGAACATCGTATTCCCGAAATTCTCGATGCCGATTTAGCACCCTTGGTCTTGGACATGGCAAACTGGGGCGTGAAAGACATTTCGCAACTCACTTGGTTGAGTCCGCCACCAAAAGCAGCTGTTGCAAGTGGAACCGAAACGCTGCATCAGTTAACGGCCTTAGACGAAGGCAAAATCACCGCGCATGGAAAAGCCCTGCATCGTTTGGCTTGTCACCCGCGCATTGCGCACATGTTACTCATGGCCGAAGGAGAAGCAGCACAGCAGCTAGCCACCGATATTGCAGCCATTTTAGAAGAACGCGATCCATTGGGACGTGAAGCCGGCGTGGATATTCACCTGCGTGTGGAAGCACTGCGTCGAGATCGTTCTCGCAATAGTATTGGGAAGAAAATGCACCGCATCGCGCAAGTTGCTGAATCGTATCGTCGTATGCTCAACATTTCCGCAAGTAATGCTCCAGCTGACTCATTCGAAACAGGACTGTTGTTGGCTTATGCTTATCCTGAACGCATTGCATCTGCGCGTCCGGGCAACAATGCACAATTTCAGTTAGCAAACGGAAAGTTAGCCATGATGGGGCATCAAGACGATTTAGCACATCAAGCTTGGATTGCCGTGGCTCACATGGATATGCGCGAAGGAATGGGGAAGATTTTCTTGGCCGCTGCGCTCAATCCCCGCGATTTAATGCCTTTGGTAAAGGAAAAAGAAATCCTCACATGGGATACACGTAAAGGCGGAATCATTGCAACGAAAGATCTGCGCATTGGGAGTATTGTTCTCCAATCAAAACCCTTGAAAGATCCCAATCCTGCATTGATTCGAAAAGCAATTGCCAAAGCGGTTCAGTCGGAAGGATTGTCTTTGTTGAATTTTGATGAGACCATGACGCAGTTGCAAAATCGAATTTCAAGCCTGCGAATCTGGAATTCTGAACAAGATTGGCCCGATGTATCCACAGCAGCCTTGCTCGAAAACAATGAAGAATGGCTGGCTGCTTTTTACGACGGAATTAAGAAACCCGAGGATTTAAATCGCATTTCAATCAGCCAAGCGCTATTGCAATTTCTCGGCTGGGACAAACAACAAGTCCTAGAACAATTGGCTCCAAGCAAAATTTCGGTCCCAACGGGAAATAACATCCGCATCGAATATCTACCGAATGGTGCCACACCCATTTTAGCTGTGCGTTTGCAGGAGCTTTTTGGCATGAGCGACACACCGCGCATCAACCAAGGAAAAACTTCCCTCGTCCTTCATTTATTATCGCCCGGTTACAAGGCTGTTCAGGTAACCAGCGACTTACGCAGTTTCTGGAACAATACATATTTTGAGGTGAAGAAAGAACTCAAACGTCGCTATCCCAAACATGCTTGGCCCGAAGACCCTTGGACGGCTGTGCCTGTGGCAAAAGGGAGGAGTATGAAATAATTAATTACGAAATTCTTAATTCCGAATTCCGAATTACGGATTGGCAATTACGAATTACGGATTACGAAATAAGGATTACGAATTGACAATAACGAATTACGGATTGGCAATTACGGATTACGAATTATTAACTACGGATAATCAATTTCAT
>CAXNGM010000239.1:0-4384 GCA_964201695.1 Bacteroidia bacterium
AACTATCCAACTCAACATCCCGAAAGATGAATTTTTGGTCGACACGATTTTGCAACTTAAAGGCATTTAAGTCATCCAAATTCGCGCTTTCGAACTTTGCTAAATTGGTAATATACTTTTCAGAGATTTGCATACAGCACTAATCAATCGTAGATTTTAAAGTCGGGCAATGTAATCTCTTGGTTATTTTTAGTGATTTCAACTACTTGAGTATGGTAATTTTGATTAAAAACACATGTGTCGCATTGCGAAAAAACATACACACAGTATTTTCCTTTTTGAAGTCCTTTAAACGAGTATTCTCCAGTGTAGGATGTGCGAACATCATTATCTGCAGTGCCATCATCTCCATAGGAAATATAAACGCGATAATCACCAGCATAAGTACTATCGGTTATTTCTCCGGATGTATTAATATCATATCCAAAAACTTTCCCCGAAATGGAAGATGATCCTCCTTCACCTGGTTCTTTTCTACAAGAGCTTATAAATAAACAAATTATGGAGATATACAAGAATGACAGAAACTTGATTCGAATCATCGTTAATTGAATGTTAAGCAGAATCAAAAATAATTAAAAAAACTTAACAGTAGGATGCAATTATACCATCATCTAAAATGGTAATGTAGCAGTTAATAAACATAAAGCTCCATATTGTCGATACGCAAATTATTTCGGCCTTTATTCCAAAAATACACTGTTAACGTACTGTTGGGAATGGATGTCTTCGGTATATTGATTAATGCCTGTGTTTTTTTCCAGGATGATTTGATTGAACTAAGCATTGTGAGTGGAATTTCTTGGAAGAAAAGATTTTGCCCCGGCGCATCGATCGATACAACTATTTTGCATTCGGGAGATAATTCTGGATTTAATACATCCGCACTTAAAAACAAGGTTCTATCAATGTATGTGAATAGGGGAGAAGGTTTTGTTCGAAATGTTAGCCCATATTCGTTTTCAGCCAATACAATTCCTGAAAATTGACCTTCTAATACCACAGAATCGGATTTCTCAGTATGCTCCCATTCAGATTTTAATGTGCTTTCATAAGTACATTCCTCATGTATTACCAACGTTTTCTTATTTAATTCAAGAAAATCGAATAGACTCGTTTGAATAGGAGTTTCTCTTAATGTATAAATACTAACTGCACCTAAATCGGCTTTCTTACTTAATAAATCTATTATTTCAGGGTAATTGGGGTAAATATCGTTCATGAACCAATTGTCTTGAATTGCAATACAATTAAAAGGAAAATGGAGAGCATTTTGTAAATTCTCTTTCGAAGTTGTTACCACCACGAATCCTTTTCGTTTCATCTGGATGAATGGAATGTTTGGCGCAACGGCATCCAATACCAATATTTTGGCGTTTCGGGGGATGCCTATGGAATCGAGTTTTTCATCCAGTTTGTTGTAATCGTAAACCAAGGATGCAGTTTTATCCCATTGCCCCGTAATTCTCTTGTCGATTTGGGTTGCATAAGTTTCTTCAACCATAATGCACACGCAAATTATCAAAGTTGAAATCTGGATATACGTCGGGATTTTCTGAATTGCTTTTTGAATTCTTGAAAATAGTGCAATCAGCAATAGAAAAATGGGTAAATAAAAAGTATCTATAAAGTAATAATCATGATTGCTGAATTGCTGCATCATAGCGAAAAAGAAAAAGACGCAACCCAAAATATCAATTAGAAGAAATAGTTTTAAATAAGATATAGAAGAATTAGAAGTTTGATTTTTCTTAATTGATGAAATGATGAAAAGAATAATCAAACCTGCTAAAACACAATATTGTATTATACTCATGTACTGAAGTATCCACCTCGATTGAACATTTTTAAGTATTTCAATGAATTCAGTAATTGAATTTGCTGGCTTTAATTCATTTAAAAACAAAGATCCATGCAATTCTCTTAAATGTATATTCCAAAAATAATAACCAACAATAAATGCAAATGAACCAATAATTAATGCCGCCGTTTTAAATTCAAATTTCTTTTTATGAAGAAAATGAATTACTTCTATGCCAGAAATTGTTAATAAAGGAATAATAAACGTTGTTCGACTCGCAGCTGCAATAGTTAAAAAAATAAATGCAATAGGCAATAATTTAGTTGATGCATTTATTCTGTAATTAAAATAATAAAACAACCCAATAATTGTGAAAGAAAGTGACGTAACACCCGGAATAAATCCTGCTTGATAATACACCCAAACAGGCGAAAGTGCTGCAAACAATGTGATGAAAATAGAACCAAGAAAATAAATGTTAAAAAGCCGGGAAATTCGAAATAAATAAAGGATTCCAATGACACTAATTAATAATTCATACACACGAAAAATCCAGGGTTCTTGGGTATGAAAAATTTTCATGAAACCAGCAACTATGAACTCATGAATAGGAAAATCGACCGAAGTAATTCCAGAACTTCCTGCAACTAAAAAATCGCCTGGGAATTGTGTATTTAATACAAATGTTTGAGGATAAAATAAATTAAACTGATTATCTAGAAATCCTAGTGCAATGGCATAACGATCGGCTTGCGCCCATGCATGCGTGTATAAAGGAAATTCGTTTATTCTATTTAAATGAAAAAAACAACCAGCAATGAGCAATAGAAAAAATACCGTAATTATTTCTATTCGATTCTTTGATAATTTCATATCAATAAATGATTAGACTAAGAATAAACCCTTAGCATATTTCCACTTAAATTGGTGTTGTATTTAGTTAGTGCACTGTTTGCCGGACCATTTTGCACTGTGCCATTTGTATTAAAATTAGCTCCATGGCTTGGACAATGAAAACGATTATTTGCCGATTGAAATTGAACATTGGTCCCTTGGTGAGTACATGCCGCTGATACTGCAATATACTCGCCAACGTTGGTCTTAGCTACAATCACTCCTTGTGAAATTATAAAACCCCCATTTGCCGACAATGCCGAATTTGCTGAACTGCTTAAGTCGAGCGTAAAATCAATATTCGTATTGTTTTCTTTCTTGCAAGCACTGAGGCATGATGTTATAAAAACACTTGTAGCGCCTATTCCAACAATAGAAAGGAATTCTTTTCTGTTCATTTTATTGTTATGATTGGGGATTGTTATCCAATTTGAAAAACGATTTATTTATTTAGACTAAGAATGTCATCTCTGGTTTTGGGAAATCAGGGAATGCAGCCAAAGCTTGTGCATGCATTTCATTTATGTATGCGCGTGCTTTATCTAAGTCATCAGCAGAAAATAAAAACAGAACTTCTTCCGCATTATCTGCATTTTTCCACAAATGCTCTAAGTTCATTCCGCGTTCGGCATGTTCGGCTGCATCCGATAATAAAACCATTTCAATATCATCGAAATTAACTCCGGTAATTCTTGCGAGAATATGTGCCATGTTTATAAATTTTATGAGCGCAAGATAGAGATTTCAGCATGTATTTAAAGAGGACTTTCCGTGGTTTTCGATAAAGTAAAAATGCCTTCTCGTTATTTCGTTCTATTTTTACTCAATGAAAAAACTGCTCATTATCGGAACCGTTTGGCCCGAACCAACTTCTTCGGCGGCTGGTGGACGAATGATGCAGCTCATTCATTGGTTTATGCAGGCAAGCTGGGAAATTTGTTTTGCTTGTCCTGCCGAAGAAAGTGAGTTCTCATTTCCACTTCAAGAATTGAATATTCGCAAAGAAACTATAATTCTAAACGACCCGAGTTTCGATACATTCATTCAGGAACTTTTGCCTGATGCTGTCTTGTTCGATCGCTTTATGATGGAGGAGCAATTTGGCTGGCGAGTTGCTCAACACTGCCCGCGTGCAATTCGAGTTCTCGATACCGAAGATTTGCATTGCCTTCGAGTTGCTCGTCAATTGGCCGTTCAGGAAAATCGTGAAATGACCGAAATGGATCTGAAAAACGATACGGCAAAACGTGAAATTGCTTCTATTCTTCGATGTGATTTGAGTTTGATGGTTTCTTCCTTTGAAATGGAATTACTGCATTCGGTCTTTCATATCGATGAAAAACTCTTGCATTATTTGCCTATTCAAGTAAAAGGGCCTTATTCCTTCGAGCCAACTTTTGAAGAACGAAGTGGATTCATAACCATTGGTAATTTTCGTCATCCACCCAATGCCGATGCCATCCGATTTCTAAAAAGCGACATTTGGCCACTCATCCGAAATGTTTTACCTAATGCTCAAATGCATGTGTATGGTTCGTATCCTTCGCCAGCATTATTGCAATTGAATCATCCAGCCTCAGGTTTCTTTGTTCATGGCAAAGCGAAAGATGCCTTTGACGTCATGCGAAAAGCACGAGTTTGTTTGGCGCCATTACGTTTTGGTGCAGGCATCAAAGGCAAACTCCTCGA
>CAXNGM010000240.1:0-4381 GCA_964201695.1 Bacteroidia bacterium
AATCAATAAGCCAATAAAACTCAGACTTATATGTAAAATCATGGCAACGCGACGCTTTACAATGCGGCCCACAATGACATATTCGGGTTTGTTGATTCGATCAATTTTGGTGTCAAAATAATCGTTAATGATATAACCCCCAGCTGCAATACTAATAATTGAAAAGTTCAATAATGCAAAATCGAAACTGCTCATGTGCAAGGAAAGTCCACTTACTAGAAAGCCACGATTCAGCATTTCCGATATAGCATGTTGCCAAATCGGTTCCATAATTCCATAGCGAACGCCATACATTGTTAAAGCAATGATGATAAGATTGGGAAACCGAATAAGTCGGAGGAAATCAAGCATAAAATTATAACGCTGAGAGAGTATTTATTGTGTGAAGTTATATGTAGGATTTGTAAATCGAGGTATTTTTTAATTATTTCTATGTTAATTTTTATTCTTTTCCGCGAGTTGATTGCTAAACAAAGTATAGACTTCTTTTAATTGAGGAAAGTTCGCGAGTATTTCGATATGCGAATGAATTGTTGTCCAATCGTTACGACTAGCCGGTCCAGTTTGCAATTGAGTTGGCGATTGATTTTGCAAGTTATGTGTGCTTTGAGTTATTAAAGGAAGCAACAGGTTAAAATCGAGCTTGTTTTGAATACACCAAGATTCGGTCAAGACCAGTAAATGATTGATGAAATTATTGGCAACCACCGCTGCTAAATGAAGTTTCTTTCGAGATTCTTCATCCAGAAAAACTGCAGGACATTCCAATGCGTTGGTTATTTCCATGAGCCAAACTTTCGCATCATCGTTCGAAACTTCCAAAATGCATGGAACGTTTTTCCAATCAATGTGAACCGCACTTGAGAAACTTTGATTGGGCCAAATTACCGCTGCATTATGGGTGTATGGTGTTAAAAGATGTATTGATTGTGTTCCTGAAAAATGAATCAAGAAAGTCGATTTCTCTTTCAATTCATTGGCGAGTTGTTCAATGGCGTTATCGGAAACACATAAAAATACTGCAGAATTTTCAGGAATTTCTTGGAGATTATTCAAGTGAATAAGCCCATATTCGTATGCGATGGATGCTGCTTGTTCCGAATTTCTTCCCCAAATAAAAAGCGGTTTACCTTTAAAAATCGAGAGTTTTTTTGCCAAGTGACGGGATAATTTTCCCGCACCTATTAAACAAATGTGTTCCAGATTACGCACCTTTATTTAATTGTTGTTTGATGCGAGTCCAAACAGCGATTCCAGTTCCAATGGCCATAAGTAAAGCCCCAATCCACAAAATGTTAATGCCAGGAAAGATGATAGCTTTCATAATAATGAAATCGCCGGCCTTCGCTGCTTTTTCGCGCACCTGAATGTGAAAGGTTTCAGTTTCTGGTTCGATCTTCCAAAAACTAAATTGCAATCCTAAATCCATTATATCATCTTCAATAGCCAATGTTGTATTGCCACGAAGCACATACAATGGCATAACAGAATGCGATTTACTATTTACATTGATTACTTTTAAACGCGCTCCAACTGGAATATCACCCGTTTGAAGTTTGTTTGATTGTGATAATGGAACTTCCTTTTGAATACCCTCCAAAATCACCAAACTATTACTAGTAAAAATGGTATCGCCAATGTGCAATGAATAATCAACTGCTTCTTTCCAACCATCATTCGCTTTCTCTTTCGGATCTTCAAGTTTGGCGTAGGTTACATGAGTAAAAATATCGCGATTCAGGTAATGCTTCGTAGCAGGTTCTGCCACATTTCCCATGCGAGGATTGGTCTGAATAAGCGGCGATAATTGAAAAGCTTTCTCGATTTTACCTGCTGCATCTTTTTTATAATAATCGACATTGTAATAAATGTTGATGCCTGCAGTTGAGTCTCCTCGGTAACTTACCAGGTATTCGCCCATCTTCACAGTGTCGTTGCGCGCGAGTAGTATATTCTCCCGGTTGGGGAAATCTTTCCCTAAATCGAACGAGCTATTGTTTTGGGAGATGAATTCCTTCTTCCCAGCCGAAATCAAAGATCCAATGAGAATCAATCCAAAACCAACATGCGCAATGGATGAACCCGCTTTTGGAAATTTTCCTTTCAATATGCGAATGAAATAATCGAGGTTGGCGCATGTTGCAAACAAGGATGCAAAAAGCAGCATTAACAAAAGCATCTGTTCAATATGCATCCATAACCCTATGACAATAGTGAATGCACAAGCCAAAACAAACGACAAACTCATTTTCTTGATGAAATCGGCCATGTTGGTTTTTTGGTATTTCAAGAATTGACCAACAGCCATTAACAAGGCAATGATGATAGCAAATGGAATTTGCCAAGCATTGTAATGTTGAATCGCATCTTTCGGATTCGCCAATTTCGCATCAGCTAGTTTTGCAAACAGCTCTACTCCAAAAATACCATTCAGCCATGCAAATAAACCGGCGAGATTTCCTGAAATGAACTTATTAATTGCGGGAGTTGAAGTTGAGAACGTGATTTGAAATGCAGAAATAAGCAAAACCAATGCAGCAATAAACATCCAAAATTCGCGGGAATTCAAATTCTCTTCTTCAGCTTGTTTCGGTAATGCCTGCGTAACCTGACGAATCATAATTCCAAGGGCAACAAGAAGAAACAATGCAGTCACTAATTTCATGAACCCAAATCCAATACTAACAACAAGTAATGCAACGCTTAAAGTCAGCCAAATGGTTCTGAATGTCCCGTGTTTTAGTGAGATCGCAGAAGGCAACCAAACAAAAAAGAATAGATAAATAAGGAGTTGACCACTCATTCCCAAATCGGTAAAAGCATGCACCGAGGTTTCTCCGAGAATTCCACTTCGAGTTAAGAAAGTAGAGTAGAGGATAAGGATGAATGTGATGAAAATAAGAAAGATGGCAGTCATAACAGATTGCCCGTTTTTATTTCGGTTGATGAGCATCACGTGTGCTCCAGCAACGAGTGTCAGCCATGGAACAAGGGATGCATTTTCGACAGGGTCCCAAGCCCAGAAACCACCAAAGCTCAGTGCTTCATAAGCCCAAGCGCCACCCATTAAAATCCCGGTTCCTAAAATACTAATCCCGAAAAATGCCCAAGCCAAAGCCGGTGTAATCCACTCGCGGTATTGTTTGCGCCAGATTCCCGCAATAGCAAATGCGAAAGGGAAGAGTGTTGCTGAAAAACCAAGAAATAGAGTAGGAGGATGGATGGTCATCCAATAATTCTGAAGCAATGGATTCAAACCGCGTCCATCGAGTTTTGATAAGTAATCGGCTTTTTGTACGAAAGGAAAATCTTTAAATTCGGGATGCTCACGAAGCAATAAAAAGGGATTGCTTCCAATATGAACATCGCCCACATAAACACCCAACAACATCGAAGCAAGAAAAACCTGCACTAAAGCCACAATGGTCATCGTGCTGAATTCCCAGTCGCGGCTTGTTCGCATAAGGATATTACCAAGTACCATGTTCCAGAAAGTCCAAAGGAGAAAACTACCTTCTTGTCCTTCCCAAAAGCACGATAAAATATACTTCATCTGCATGGCTTTGTTGCTATGCTGCCATACATAATGGAATTCGAAATAATGGTTAAAGAGGATGAAAAAGAGAACGCCGATAATTCCGAAAACGCCAATCGAATGCAAATGAAATCCTAGGCGACCAAGCTTTTTCCAAGATGTGGCTTCTTCGGGTTTTGTTTGGGCAAACCAATATGAAACAGCCGATAATATTGCTGCTGCAAAAGAAAGTGCTATAAATAAGTGGCCAATTGTACCCCAAATGGTATGTTCTCCAATGTATTGAATTTCCATATTAATATGCCTCGGCAATTATAGCGAGGTAGTTTGCTGTGCTCCAGCTTTAAATTCTTTTTCCTCCATGTCCTTTGCGCCATTGTTATATTTACTCGGACACTTCATTAATATTTTATCGGCATTGAATGTGTTTCCGTTCATTTTCCCGGTAATCACAATTTGCTCAGAACGTTCAAAATCTTGAGGCTTCGAGCCATTAAATAAAACCTTGCACTCGGTTGAATCGCGATCTTTCAAATAGAAACCAAATAAATTAGCATTCTGCTCCGGATTGTATTCGAGTGGTTTGGATTTGTTTAATCTTCCAACCACATGAAATTCTTGATTCGGCGATTCCATGGCTTCATTGAACGATGCGTATGTGCTCGAATCGGCAAATGTACTCAAGATCATTCCTATCGCTAAAGCAATGACTACAATACCAATGATGTGAATCTTTTTCATGCTTTTTCTGAGTTAGATTGTTCCTTTTCGAGACGGCTAATTTTACGATCGAGACGAATCAAATACATGACAATTCCTGCAAAAACGATCGAAAGGATGGTAACC
>CAXNGM010000241.1:0-4368 GCA_964201695.1 Bacteroidia bacterium
TTGATGTTAATTGACATGCGCTCAAAAAACATCACAGGTAAAGAAGCTGAAATTGCTTTAGGAAAAGCCGATATTACTGTGAACAAAAACATGGTCCCATTCGATGACAAATCACCATTTGTAACATCTGGAATTCGTGTTGGAACAGCTGCTATCACTTCAAGAGGAATTTCCGAAAAAGAAATTCCGCAAATTGTAAATTGGATTGATGAAGCAATAGTTAATCATGCCGACGACAAAAAACTTTCGGCAATTGGTAAAAAAGTAAATAAATTAATGGAGGAATATCCGCTTTTTGCTTGACCTTTATTTAACTTAACTAAAAAATTCTGCTCATGATTCGCGCTAACGATCCAAACCTTCGCTCTTGGGTTCCCATTCCAGAAGATTCAGACTTCCCTATTCAGAATCTTCCACTAGGAATTATTTGCATAAATGAATACAATCACGTTGCAACTCGCATTGGAGATTATGTGCTCGATTTAGCTGTTCTCAATAAAAGTGGTTTACTTGGCGTAGATTTCATTCAAGAAATTTTCGAGCAAGATTCTATAAATGCATGTATTGGACTTGGAAGAGAAATGATGCGCGATTTAAGAAATCGTGTTTCTCGTTTGTTGGATGATAAGCATTTCGACCTCAAGCAGAATGTTGATTTACGTGAATCTTGCTTGCATCATATTAGCAAAGTAGAAGTTTGCATGCCCGTTAAAATTGGAAACTACACCGATTTCTATTCAAGCATCGAACATGCAACCAATGTAGGGACTATGTTTCGCGACCCTGCCAATGCATTGCTCCCTAACTGGAAACACATTCCAATTGGCTACCATGGTCGTGCATCTTCCATAGTTTTAAGTGGTACTCCGATAAAGCGGCCTCATGGTCAAACCAAAGCGGCGGATGAAAATACTCCGCAATTTGGACCAAGCAAACAACTCGATTTTGAGTTGGAAATGGCTTTTGTTACCTGTCAATCAAATCCTTTAGGAACGCCAATTCCTTTGCATGAAGCTGAAGATTACATTTTTGGAATGGTGCTCTTTAACGATTGGAGTGCCCGCGATATTCAAAGTTGGGAATACGTTCCACTTGGACCATTCTTAGGAAAAAGCTTTGCATCAACCATGAGTGCTTGGGTGGTGAGTATGGATGCATTAGAACCATTCCGTGTGGAAGGTCCTAATCAAGATCCAACTCCGCTTCCTTATTTGCAATTTACAGGCAATCATAATTACGATATTGAATTGGAAGTTCTTATTGAATCGCCCCGATTTAATCCTGCGCGCATTGTGCATTCCAATTACAAATACATGTATTGGAACATGGTGCAACAGCTAACGCATCATGCTTCTAACGGATGCAATATTCAAGTGGGCGATTTGTATGCTTCGGGAACCATCAGCGGTCCCATTCGCGACAGTTATGGTTCGATGCTCGAGCTTACTTGGCGAGGAACAGAACCATTGAAAATGCCTGATAATACTGAACGGAAATTCATCAATGACCACGACATTGTTTACATGCGTGCTTTTGCACAAAACAATGATGTTCGCATTGGCTTCGGTGAAATATCAACCAAAATTCTTCCTGCTTCAATGGATTAATTTCCATCAAGCGTATCATATAATTTCAAATTGAGCTCGAAATATTTACCGAGCATGTACTATGAAACTTGCAACAAAACTCATTCACGCTGGGCAATCACCAGATCCTACAACCGGTGCTATCATGACACCGATTTACCAAACTTCTACATACGTTCAAGAAGCTCCTGCAACTCATAAAGGGTATGAATATGCACGTTCTCAAAATCCAACACGTAAAGCATTAGAAGATTGTTTGGCTGCAATTGAAAATGGTGCATTCGGATTAAGTTTCGGAAGTGGTGTAGCGGCAACCGACACGGTTATGAAATTGCTTTTACCAGGCGATGAAGTGATTGCTGCCGATGATATGTATGGTGGAACCTACCGCTTGTTTACAAAGATTTACGAACCAATGGGCATCCGTTTTCACTTTGTGAACATGGGGAATCCCGAAAATATTCGTCCGTATATCAACGATAAAACCAAGCTTGTTTGGACCGAAACTCCAACCAATCCCTTGATGAGTATTACTGATATTGCTGCTGTTGCGGCTATTTTGAAAGGAAAAAACATCATCCTTACCGTTGATAATACTTTTGCTACACCGTGGTTACAAAACCCACTTGATATGGGAGCAGATATCGTGTTGCATTCGGGTACAAAATACTTGGGAGGTCACAGCGATTTGATTCATGGATGTTTGATGATGAACAGCCCTGAATTACGCGAAAAACTTTATTTCATTCAAAAAAGTTGTGGTGCCGTTCCGGGTCCTATGGATTGTTTCTTAGTACTTCGTGGATTAAAAACATTGCACGTTCGTATGAAAGCGCATTGCGAAAACGGTCGCATCATTGCCAACCATTTACGCAATCACCCGAAAGTTGGTAAGGTTTACTGGCCTGGATTTGAAGATCATCCAAATCATGACATTGCCAAAAAACAGATGCGTGATTTTGGCGGAATGATGAGTTTTATATTGAAAGATGAATCATTGGATGCGGCTAAACGTTTCTTGACGGGAACGCATTTATTCGCCTTAGCTGAAAGTTTGGGTGGCGTAGAATCTTTAGTGAATCACCCAGCATCTATGACGCATGCGTCCATTCCTAAATCGGAACGCGACCGCATTGGTGTTGTGGAAGGATTGATTCGTTTGTCGGTTGGAATTGAAGATGTCGACGATTTGTTGGCCGATATTGACGCTGCTTTACAAAAAGTGTGAAACAAGCCATTGTTACTGGAACATCTCGCGGATTAGGCAAAGCCATTGCGCTTCAATTGTTGGAGCAAGGTTGGAAAGTGACTGGTATTTCGAGAAATCAGAGTATTGAACATGAGAAGTATATTCATGTATGTGCCGATTTAACTGATTCATATTGTTTGAGTGCTTTGTCCTTAGGATTAAATACCGATGCTGAAGACTATTTACTCATTCACAATGCCGGAACCTTGGGTGAAATTGGCTATGTTGGCGAAGTTTCAGATGAGATGATTCAGCAGGGGTTTCAACTCAATTTAATTACGCCGTCCATTTTAACCAATCAATTTTTACACGAAACCCAGCATAAAAAGAGGACTGTGGTAGCTATTACAAGCGGCGCATCCAAAAATGCATACGATGGCTGGGGAATGTATTGCAGCAGCAAAGCGGGCTTGGATGCATACTTATCCGTTGTTATGAAAGAGGTTGAATTACGAAACGATAAGAACACCCGAATTTATTCCATTGCACCGGGTGTAGTTGATACATCCATGCAAGAACAAATTCGGCGAAGCGATAAACATTCCTTTTCAAACTTAGCTCGATTTACGGAGTTAAAAGAATTGAATCAACTCGATTCTGCAGAAAATGTGGCTAAAAAGATAACCACCTTCTTGCTATCTGAAAATCCATTTAAAAATGGACGTTACGATATTCGTGAATTATAATAATTGGGATTCAACATCGCTTATGGTTAATAAGGTTTGAATTTTATTCAACAACCCTCCATTTTCGAGCAACCGTAAATGCCGAAAAATAGCCCATTGCTCCACCTGAAATATTGCTTGTTGGATTGGCGGGTGATGCAGTAGAAGGACCTGCGCCACCAAGAATTTCTCTGAGTGTTGAATAATAATTATACACTCCTTTATCAATTCCCCAAAGTTCAACAAACATCGTATCGCCAGGAAATAATTTGGGACCTTGTCCAAACAAAGGTTGATTGATGTCTTGGCCATCGAAAAATAAATCCCGGTCAATCTGAATTTCATTGTTAAGTGGACCTCCTTTAGAGAATCGGTAGCGGTAATAATTCTCAATTCCAGCCGGATCTTTGAAATGTATATGCGTAACCAAATTGGTATCCATGAAGAATGATTGTTTTTCAAAACTCAGGGAATCAATCTCCACTTTAGAATTCATAAAACTGGTAGATGAATATGTTTCTCCATCAACCGTAACCACCAAACGATATGCATGTCCGGGAATTCCAATGAGTTGAGGATTGACATACATGCCAGTTTCCATTTCCGTAAGTGAGTATTCGGCACCATTGTCGTAGATTAAAACCGAAGCTCCTGAAACCAACAAGGGATCATTGCTTTGGTCGTAATTCACCACACGCGATAAGCGAACACGGCAAGAACCTGGATCGTCGGTGATGCCACCTTCAATAACCAAACGTGCGTCGCTATCGCGTAAAGGCAAATCAATGACTTGTTCGCAGCTGCTCAATAGCACTACTAATAGCAGGAACGCGGAAATTATTTGGCTGAAACGGATCATTTGAAATGA
>CAXNGM010000242.1:0-4362 GCA_964201695.1 Bacteroidia bacterium
TATTATCTTCTAGGAATTTCTTATTATAAGTTGAATGAATTTAGTAAAGCGGATACAGCATTTACTAAATCCAATGAGATGTCTCCCACCTTTGTTCAAGGTTTTTATTGGAAAGGAATGTCACAAAGCTTTCTTGATCCGGATTCGAAAGCAGGTTTGGCAAAAGTTGCTTTCGAACAAGTTGTAGTTTTAGGAGAACCCGAAATAGCTAAATACACGAAAGAACTTATACAGGCATATAATTATCTGGGCTCTTATTATTTTATTGTCACCAAGGATTTTGTAAATTCCAAAATTTGGTGGGAGAAATTGAAAGCATTGGATCCTAACGACAAAAAAGCAATAGAAGCTTTGGGGGCTCCCGAAATGAAGTAGGATTATTGAATAACAAATGAAAATCCCGGAATCAATTTAGATTACCGGGATTTTTTTGTTTTAAGATTTCATGTTTTGGAATTGAAGAGGAATTCCGACGTCTGCTCCTCTCAATATGGACATGCTTTGCTGGAGGTCGTCGATTTTCTTGCCACTTACACGCAATTGATCATCCATAATTTGTGCTTGAACCTTTAAGCCAGAATCTTTGATGATTTTTGCAATTTTACGGGAAGAGTCTTTATCAATTCCTTGTTTGATGCTTATGTCTTTACGAACCATATTCCCAGAAGCATATTGCTGTTTTCCAAAATCCATGCACGAAGGATCTATTTTTTGTTTAATTAATCGGGAGCGAACAACATCCTCAATGGCCGTTACGCGCATTTCGTTTTCGGTTAAAATATGCACAACCAGCGATTTTTTATCGAGTTCGATTTCCGTTTTAGAATCTCTAAAATCGAACCGGGTTGTAATTTCTTTTGTTGCAGCATTTATTGCATTGTCGAGGGTTTGAATATCAACTTTGCTTACAATATCGTATGTTGGCATAAAATAATACTAGTTGTTTATGCTGCTAATGTATGAATAGTGGATTGGATGTTTCAAAAAATTAATATCAATCAAGAAAAAAAACACTTTATCTGTTCAATTAAATAAAAATGTTTTTATCTTTGCGACCCTTAAGAACATAAAAGAAAAAATTACGATGCTTATCATTCCTGTTAAAGAAGGCGAATCAATTGAAAAGGCGCTTAAAAAATTCAAGCGTAAAGTTGAAAAAACTGGTCTAATCAAAAATCTACGTGAGCGTCAAAAATTCACGAAACCTTCTATCGTTCGTCGCGAAGAAATTAAAAAAGCGATTTATAGCGCACAATTTAAGTCTAACGCTGAAGCTTAATTCTGCTTCTTTCCTTATACAAAGGGATTCCTCCAAAGGGAATCCCTTTTTTTGTTGATAATTCTGTTCCTTTTTTTTCGTTTCTTGTTTCTTACAGGTTCACAATCGCTGTAAATTTCAAACATGGAAGCAATAGCCAAATTTATTGAGCATTTGAAGTTTGAGAAGCGCTATTCTCCCCATTCATTAATTGCGTATGAAGGTGATTTGAAACAATGGGCGCTATTTCTTCATTCCGAATATGAAGTATCGGCTTTAAATGAAGTGAATGCTTCGTTTATTCGATCGTGGTTAGTGAGTTTAATGGAAGCTGGGCTTGAGGCCCGAAGTGTAAATCGGAAGATAACCACACTGAAATCATTTTATAAGTATGCTGTCCGCAGCAATTGGGTTGAAGTAAATCCTATGGGTAAAATTACGTCGCCCAAAGTATCGAAACGTCTTCCAGTATACATTGAAGCAGAGAAGCTAGATTTAATGTTGGACAATCAATTGTTTGAAGATGATTTTGATGGTAGACGGGATCATCTTATTCTTGAGCTTTTTTATGGAACAGGAATGCGTTTATCTGAACTCATAGGTTTATCTATTCAGCATGTGGACATCCGGAATCTACAATTGAAAGTTACTGGAAAACGAAATAAGCAACGTATTATTCCATTGTTCCCTTCTCTTGCAAATCAGCTTTCTAAATTCATAGATGAGCGAAACGGAATTGCCTCTGATAATTCAATCTTGTTTATCCGCAAAGACGGTAAGGCATTATATCCTGCGTTTGTTTATCGTTTAGTAAAAAAGTATTTGTCGACAGTGAGTACTCAGAAAAAAAGAAGTCCTCATGTGCTTCGTCATTCTTTTGCTACTGAAATGCTCAATAAAGGAGCAGATTTAAATGCGATAAAAGAAATTCTTGGGCATGCCAACTTGAGTGCAACACAAGTGTATACGCACAATACCATAGAAAAATTGAAAGCTGCTTACAAGCAAGCGCATCCACGTGCGTAATTCAATTGTTAAGGATTTGTTAACCTGTTTTTGAGTGTGTTTTTTATTTAGTTTCGTACTCTATGTTTGGACTTGATATTAATCTCTCTATACTACTCTTAGTCTGCATTTTATGTGCATGTATATTCGAGTTTATTAATGGTTTTCACGATACTGCCAATGCAGTCGCCACGGTAATTTATACCAAATCTCTTAAACCCATTCAATCTGTTGTTTTGTCCGGAGTGATGAACTCCATAGGGGTTTTTGCTGGAGGAATCGCCGTTGCCATGGGTATTGTTAATTTATTGCCTCCAGAATCCTTGGTCAATATGGAGGTTGGACAAAATATAGCCTTGATTTTGGCCTTGTTATTTTCGGCTATTATCTGGAATTTAGGAACATGGTATCTCGGAATTCCCGCATCCAGTTCACATACGTTAATTGGATCAATTTTAGGCGTGGGCGTTGTTTTCTCATTGACATCAGCCAATGGCGATTTATCAGGTGTAAATTGGGCTGGTGCAAATAAAACTGGATTGTCATTGCTTATTTCTCCATTACTTGGTTTTGGATTAACACTGTTTAGCATGACATTGTTAAGGAAATTTGTGAAAGATCCCGATATTTTTAAAGCTCCTACTGGAAACAAACCACCTAAATTTTGGATTCGTGCTTTGTTAATTTCAAGCTGTGCGGGTTTAAGTTTTACGCATGGTTCAAACGATGGACAAAAAGGAGTGGGTTTAATTATGCTTATTCTGATTAGTATCGCTCCCATGAAGTTTGCCATGGATAGCAATCGTGATTTGTATCAGATGGAAGCATCTACTCAAATTGCAATGGATAAAGTTATTCAGTTAGACAATGCGAAAATGAGTCCAATTGATCGTGCTATTACTGAGCAGATTAAAGCGGAGCTTTTCGATATTCGTCAGGTTTTCGATCGCAATAGAACTGAAAAATTGATACCTGAAAAGGAACATCTTAGTTTAAGAAAGGACATCATTTTTATTGGCTCACACATAAAAAAACTAAAGTCTTCTGGGGCTCTTAATTCATTATCGAAAGAAGATTTTAAAAAATTAGATTCTTCGGTAAAAGAGATGAAAACGTTTACGGAATATGCCCCCAATTGGGTGATATTAATCATTTCGCTTTCATTAGGTTTGGGGACAATGATTGGATGGAAACGCATTGTTGTAACCATCGGAGAAAAAATTGGGAAGGAGAATTTAACTTATGCTCAAGGAGCAAGTGCGGGAATTCTTTCTGCATTAACAATTGGAGTTGCAAGTTATTTTGGTTCACCTGTAAGTACCACACAGGTTTTGTCCTCTGGTGTTGCCGGCAGTATGGTTGCAAATAATGGAATTAAAAATCTCCAAGGCGGAACAATCCGAAATATTGCCATTGCATGGTTGCTAACACTTCCTGTTACGATGTTGCTTTCGGGTGGATTGTTTATGCTGTTCCGATTTCTATTTTAATTTACAACTTGGGTTTTAGTTTTAATTTGCTTAAAACCGGATAGTGGTCAGAATATTTCTCTCGTATCACTTTGAAGAATAAGGATTCAAAAGCTTCTGGATTGTATAATATATAATCGATACGCAGAAAGGGGATTTTTCCAATATAGGTTGTACCTAATCCTGATCCAGAAGTTCGGAAGGCGTCTTTCAACCCATTCGATATTTGATGATATGCATAAGAGTTTGGAGTGTCATTGAAATCGCCACATACAATTACTGGGAAAGGGCTATCCTCAATATGTTTTTGAATAATGTTCGTTTGTCGAGCTCTTCGAATAAAAGCTCTACGCATGCGCGTAATTATTTTTTGTGGGCCATCTAAATTCGTATTGTCTTCAACGCCTGTTATGCTTTGAAGGACTTTATAATCCTCACTGCGAAAACGTATGGATTCCAGATGCAAATTGTAGATACGAACCGTATCATCCAATAGTTTAACATCTGTAAACATGGAGATATTATCGCTACTATCGCGAAATACGATTAAGCCCTTGCCAACAATAGGATAGCGCGAAAATGTGGCAATTCCCCAATGGTTTACATTTTTTACATGAGCCGAATGTTCAA
>CAXNGM010000243.1:0-4352 GCA_964201695.1 Bacteroidia bacterium
GTAGCCGCTTTGTATACGGTTTTTCAGTTCACTGAAAATCTCTCCAATTTTATATTCAATGGTGTCGGCACTTTCGGCATCCGCTTTAAATTTTTTGAGATAAGGAAATAATTTAAGGTCAACAAAATCTTTTAGGTCGTCACCTGTCAACGCTTTGTGGTGGTCAAGTTTGCCGTCCTTGTCTTTGGGTGTTGCCCAAACACTCCATTGAAATTCTTTTGAAATTATGTTAGTGTAAGTCTTGCCAGAAAGTTCGGCAGCGGTGGCTTTGTCTTTTTCTAAATCGTCCAAATATTTGAGAAACAAAACCCAAGAAGTCTGCTCCACATAGTCAAGTTAGCTGCCACAACCTGCGTCTTTGTGCAGTATATCGTCTATATTTTTAAAAGTCTGTTCAAACATTATATATTCTCTTTTTTGTCAGTTTGTAAAGTTAGTATTCTGGTCGGGTGCGGTGGCAAAATTTAGCTCTTTTGGTTTTGCGAAGGGTCGGCTTGTGTGTCGGGCAAAACCAAATGTGCTAAATGTGCGGTTGGCGTTTTTTTCTGTCGGTTCATAGTCGCACTGTCGGTCGTTTTAGGGTTGCACATAACGTTCCGCGCGCAACCAGAAGTTTGGGATTTGGTGAACGCGATGTTTTAGGCAGCACGAATGTAACAAAAGTGGACAATGTTTCAATTAAGCACAATACCCAAATTTTTGGTGCGCGCTGTTAGGAGCTGTGGCTAAATCGAATCTCTTATTTCTTGTATTTTATTCTTTAATTCCTCTAAATCTTTTTCAATAATTTCCCATACAATTTCATAATCTATTCCCATATAATCATGAACAATTCTATTTCTAAAACCTCTGATTCGATGCCAATTGACTAATTGAAATTTATCTCTGATTTCATCTGGAATTCTATTAGAGGCTTCACCGATAATTTCAAAATTTCGAATAACAGCATCAATTGTTTTATCGTCTTTCAAAAAATCATCTAGTGATAATCCACTTGTATAAATCTTAATCTTTTGAATTGACTCAATAATATCTTCCAATAATAGAATCGGTTCTCTCTTAGACATATTCAAGCTCTTTTTCAATTGATTTCAAGTGACGTTCCTTAAGTCCTTTCTTAGAAACTAAATCGACTTTCAATTTCAGAATATGTTCTAGTTCATCAGCTAGATCGATAAACTCTAATCCAATTGGCCTGTTAAACTCAACTAAAATGTCCAAATCACTTTCTTCTGTCTGTTGATTTCTAGCATAAGAACCAAAAATAGCTAAATTGCTCAGCCCATACTTAGAACTAAGTCTTTGCTTGTGAGCAAGAAGTGTATTTTTTATGTCTAACAAGTTAAGCATCCTCAAATGTATGCAAAAATTGTCTTTGATGCAAGTTGCCATTGCTCCTAACGTGCCGCGCACAGGCGCATACCCTTTTCGGGTTGCGCTTGTGCGCTGTTAGTAAACGTTTATTTTGGAATAAAAATAAATCTGTCATCATCTTTATTACTATCGTTGTAGGAGCAGTATTTCATTTCAGATTGAAAATGTTTATTTTTTGTTTTATCTGCTTGATAATTTAGCATGTCTTTATAAATTGCCTTTGAATCGAATTCAATCTTCCTTAATGATCTCTCCTCAAGACTCGCAATAAAAGCATTTGCAAAGGGACTAAACTTGTATGGATCGCCATCACTTGCCTCTTGAAATACATTTGCAGATGTAAAAATTACTTTCCCTGGGCTTTTTAGATACGAATCCATAACCTTTTCATCAAACTGCTTTGATTGGTCAAGTGCCATGCATTCTGCCTCTTTACATTCCTCAGTTAATTTTCTAGAATGACATGCATCTATTATAACCATTGTTCTAGTTGCTTTGATTTGATTTATCAAGCCCTTTAACATAGCAGAGCTCATTGCATTATCAAATATACCTGAGGAATTTAATTTTGAATCTCTAAATAATAAACAAGAAGAGTTATCATATTTATTAAACCCACCATGTCCTGCAAAATATAGAAGAAACTGACTTCCCTCAACGAATTCATACTTTTCAATTACGGCTAATAATGAATCAGATAAAGTCATATAGTTTATGTCCTTCAACAAAATCACCTTATGACCGTATTGAGATTCTAGAATTTTTGCTATTTTCTCAGCATCTAATAAAGGGTTAGTAAGTGGTGATATATTGGGATAAGCATTTATACCGACTACAACACTTAAAGTTTGCCCTTTACTGATTTTATTTGATTTTAAATCTACCTTTTCCTCCGATGTCACAATAACTCCTCGTGATTTGTTTTTTTCTTTGAATTTTACATCGTAATAATCTGATTCCCTAAATATTTCAAAATTAATAAACCTATCTTCTTTTAATTCTGTTGTTCCATTGTAGATATTATAGTCATATTCATTTTTTTCACGACTATCAAACGAAAAAACTTGATTAAAAGGGATGTTATTATTTACAAACGAGTGGGTTAAGGCCCCGCCACCTGTTCCTTTATAATTATCAACCGCAATTCCTTTAATGGCTAAAAGAATTCTATTTCTGTTTATTAGTTGACTATTGATTTTGCTATTTAGGATTTCAGACTTGAATTGATTTACGAAATTATCTTGGCATGCATCAAGTAAAAAAAGTTGATTATTTCCGTTTATAATCTCTGAAAGTTGAAATAAATCTTCTGCGGTGAAAGTTGAGGTGTCGCTTGAAAAAAACAAAGTTGAGACTTCTGTATTTTTAATAGTACCGCCCATTCCAGAAAAATGGAAGACAAAAGCGTCATCAAAGTGCATCTGATTTTTTACGTTGTTAAATGCTTTGATTATAGAGTTTTTATTAAGGTCATAATCATAAAGCCTTTCACTAATTAATATAGGTGTTTTACTCAGTAAGAGTTGAAGCGAGTCTAATTTAGCTTTTTGTGGAAAATTCGAATTATTAGTAATGAGAGCTTTTATTTCTACTATTTGCTTTTCTAATTCCTTAGATTTGTCAAAATACTTTAAAATTCTTTCGGCATCACTTTTGCAATTTTCCAAGTTGGATAATGGAGGATTAAATTTATCTGCAGCGCAAGAAATCACGAAAATTCGAGGTCTAGATTCCAAAAGAACATAAAAAAAACCTTTGTGTTTAGCTTTCTTATCTTTGAAAGAATATTCTGAAAAATGGCCATTATTTGGGTCATAATTAAAATTGGCAGTATTATTAAAAAATTTTCCCTCGTATACTTTAGAACTAGAATTTAAATCCCATGAAATACAATTATTATTACAATCTAATAGAGTTAAAATATTGTTGGATGTAAGGTTAATTTCATTAATTATCTTTCTTTGCCAAGCTGGCTTGTTTGGCTCTTGTTCAATTGAAGAAATTTTTAAAAGATTTTCTATAGTATATATAACGATTAACCTATCATCACATAAAATAATTTTTTTACTATCATTTGAAAATATTCCATTACAATTCATTCTTCGGTCAAAACCGTCAGCCTTAAGATCAATTTTCCAAAGAAGAATGCCATTTTCAGCATTCCATATGCAAGCAAACTGGTCTGATATTGAGACAATTTCTTTTCCGCTTGGGCTAAAAACAGCGGATCTGACACTTTCTTCATGCCCATTCAGAATGTGAAGTATTTTTTTGCCCGATACAACATCATAAATACAGACTGTGTTATCACAACTTGCGGTTAGGACTTGATTCCCATTTGGGCTAAAGACAGCCGAATTAACTAGAGATGTATGTTCACTAAAAGCGTGCAGCTCTTTTCCAGTTTGAACATCCCAAAGACGAGCGGTATGATCATCACTTGCAGTAAGAACTAATCTATTGTCAGAGCTAAAAATAACAGAGTTTATACTCGCAGTATGACCTAAAAATTTTTTAAGTAATTTCTTAGCTGTTAAATCATAAAGACATACTTCGTTATTTTTAAGAACAACGAGAAGCGTTCTATTATCCGGCCCTAATTCAAAAAAAATTATTTCATCCTTAATATCAGATATTTCAAATAAAAACTTCTCATTTAAATGATCATATATTTTTATTATTTTTTTATCTATTTCAACTAAAAATCTATTGTCTTCAGTCAGCTTATATCTTGATTTTTCGCTACAACCTATAATTACACCACATTCCGCCTTTATGGAAAGAATGATAAATAGAATAAAAATAATTTTTTTCATATTATAAATGTTTACTAACGTTTCGCGAGCACCAGAAGTTTGGGACTTGGTGAACGAGATGTTTTAGTCAGCACGAATGTAACAAAAGTCGACAATGTTTCAAATTAACCGAAATACCCAAATTTTTGGTGAACGCTGTTAGAGGTTGTGCCCTTTGTAAAT
>CAXNGM010000244.1:0-4345 GCA_964201695.1 Bacteroidia bacterium
CCTTGGCCTTCAGTTCCAAGCGGACGAAGTTCAACCCAATCGCCACCCATTTCGGCTGTGGGATTAAAATTATAAACTGCTAAACCAGCAAAAATGTAAGGTGTTGCTGGAGTTTCATCATTCCCAATTTCATAATCGAAAAAGTTAAACTGTAAAGAGCCTGCAACTTCAATAATTCTAGATCGAAACGATAGGTTTCTATTTACTTGGTATTCGTTTTTTCCAAGTGAATCGTATGCTTGAACACTGCTGTAGATACCATGTAATTGCCAAGTGAATCTTCGGCTTGGATTAAACCGATAGACTAAACCAACACCTGGTCGAACCATGAAAAATTGTTTTGCAGGGTTAAGATCTCCTAAGTAATAGGAAACACCTCCATACAAACCAAGCTCAGAATGTTTCTTATACACCTGAGAATTCGCATGAAAACATACGCTTAGAAGGAAAATAAATGCAATTAAACTACGAACCATTTTGTGATATATACACCCAATAACGACAAAATGTTATCTAAATTTTGGAAGTACCGATTTCCCTGACTTTAAACGATATGTAAGTGTAATAATACCTAACATATACGAATCTTTATCGGTTGGATCTCCACGTTGTTGACCGGTAACAGCAGAACCTTTTACATAGTCAGGAGAAAAAGGATCAGAACGATTAGAAAGTATTGCCGCTACAGGACCATACGCTTTCTCAATTAGCGTTGGAGAAAAATACGTTGTACTTACATCATCAATATAATCGGTTGTTGTTAAACGAATTCCATATTCAAACCCGATTGTCCAATTTTTGTCTTGAAGAGGCACTCGGAAACCTATTCCAAAAGGGAAACAAGCCTGAAATCTTTTATAAGGTGTTCTAGAAGCTGCGATTCCTTGACCTTCTGTACCCATTGGTTGAAGTGCCCACCATTTGCCACCATAATTTGCTTTTGGATTGAAATAAAAACCTCCAACACCCGCGAAAAGATAAACGTTGATGTCAATCCCTGATTTTCCTCTTACACCCTGAAGCTTATAGCGACTTTTTGTTGACTTTAGCTGTAAAATAGAAATTTCGGTTTGAAAAGATGTTTCAAAAATATTTGAACGAAAGCTTAAATTCCTATTTCTTCTAAAAATCTCGCGGGTTAAACTATCTCTTCCGGTAACCCTTGCATAGTTTACATTTAACTTGAATGACAAAACAGGATTAACGCGGTATCTAAAACCTAAATGGACTGCAGGTCGGGTTAAAACAAATTCTAAATCTCGCAAACCGTTTGTTCCAATTTGATCAGCTCCTCCAAGTTCTCCTAGAAAATTGGTAAATCCTAAGCCATAAGCAGTTTCGCAACGATCTAAAAACCGGCCTTTCCCCTTACGCTGGGCTTGAGCTGTAAGTGAAAAAAGCAAGAGAAATATAGGTAATAGATATAGTTTTCTCATCTGAAAATATTTTGGGCATTACGCGCAAATATACCAAAATTGGTTTGAGAAAACGAACATTTTTTGTAATGGTTGAGAATGTTTGGAAATCAATTACGTCTATCGCTTCCCCACATGAGTTTTTCCCTGAGCGTTTTCAAGAAAGGTTGATCTGGTTTACGAGCTAACTTGATACAGAAAGGGGCTTTTTTAATGATAATTTTGGAGCGAGCTGGCAAAGACACAGACCTGGAATCGAGCGAGAGCATGAAATTTTTTCCGCGTACTTCAACGTCAAAAGAAAGTTGATGTTGGTCTGTAATGACAAGCGGGCGTACATTTAAATTATGTGGAGCAATTGGCGTAATCAGAAAATTGGGAGATTCTGGCATCAGGATTGGCCCGCCACAACTCAATGAATATCCTGTTGATCCTGTTGGAGAAGCTACAATTAATCCATCGGCCCAATATGAATTCAAATGGTCGCCATTTAGCTTCACATGAACAATAATCATTGTGGAACTATCTTTTTTATGCAATGTGATATCATTCAATGCGAAAGGAAAATCATGAAAGGGGTTGCCATTCATTTCCAATTGAAGTAAGGTGCGATTATCGATAAAATAATCTTGATTGATTGCCATTTGAACAGCAAGATGAATTTCTTCTTGCGAAAACCCGGTTAAAAATCCTAGTCTTCCTGTATTAATTCCTAGAACGGGAATGTCGGAATTACGAATAAATGTCAATGCTTCTAGCAATGTTCCATCGCCTCCAATGGTCATTAAACAGGATGTTTTACTGGTGAGCTCCTCAGATTTATTGAATGTACGAACTATAGCATTTTCGGGGAAAAGGGACTCAGTTGCATGAAAGAAGGGTTCGAAGACTAAAAGCTCAACCCCATTTTCATGTAAACTGCAGTATAACTCTTTGATTACGTTAGATCGACCTTCATTAAAAGAACGGCCAAAAATGGCTATCTGCATAAATTTTAAATGTAGGACTAAGGTAATTCAAATGATTAGAAGATTGACATATAAAAAAAGTCCTCCTTTTTTCGATTACATATTGATGTAATTCATAAACATATCGAAGCGATTTCGAAGATCTTCTGAAAACTCACTTTGCTGAAAAGTTGCTTTAACCGTAATATTATATCGATTAAACGATGCAATAATTGATCGAATATCTTCGCGATTTAATTTTATTGTTAATTCCAACTGCGTTGAATCTGGCTCATTATTGATTGAAAGACTTAATATTTTTGTGTCGTTTTCTTCCACAATGCGCGCAATTTGGGAAAGAGAATAATCGTTTTGATTTAACTCTAACACGATAATTCCACCAGGATTTAAAACTGCTGCAGTTTCAGCGAATCGTTCAACAAGCGAGCGAAGACTTATGTTTCCGAGGTAATTATTATCTGCATCTAAAACCGGAACTAGGCTTAAATTCATTCGGGCAACCATTTTAAGCACTTCAAAAATATGTTCCGATTCGTAAACAAATGGGCGAATCATCGATAAGGGATGATTTCCTAATGCCTCTTCTGGAGCATTCAAATCAAGAATGTCGGTATCCGTGATTAATCCTAGGAATTCAGAATTATTGACAATGGGCAAATGAGAAACACGAAACTCATCCATCCAATGAAGGGCTTTAATGCCGCTATCGGAAGTTTTAAGTGGTGGAATTACATCCGTTATTAGTTCCCTTGCTAACATATTTTCTTGATGTGTTTTAGATAACGAACTCCTTGCTTATTTGTTTCAATTGTCGAGCAAACCTATGGTTTTTTTATTCAAGTCGTTTGCACATCGAGTCATTTCGTATTTTTAACAAATATTTTTTATTTATGACCTTATTGAGTGTCAATATCAACAAGATTGCGCTAATTAGAAATGCGCGCGGCTCAAATTATCCTGACCTAATTGAAGCGGTGTTAAATATAGAACGATTTGGGGGACAGGGAATTACTTTACATCCCCGACCCGATCAAAGACATGCTACATACCGCGATGTTGAAATGTTGAAACCCATATTGACAACGGAATTGAATGTTGAAGGATATCCGACACGACAATTCATGGATTTAGTCTGCAGCGTAAAACCTCATCAAGTTACATTAGTTCCCGATGCACCCGAAGCAATTACATCGAATGCGGGTTGGGATACAATTCAACACAAAGCGTTCTTAAAAGAAATTGTAGAAGAACTTCATTCACATGGAATTCGTGCATCTATTTTTATGGGAACAGAACTAAATCAATTTGATTCGGCCGCTGAAACAGGAACTGAGCGTATTGAATTGTACACCGAAAATTATGCGGTTCAATATCATATAGATAAAGCGGCTGCAGTTGCTCCATTCCGCGAAGCTGCAATTCGTGCTCATTCACTAGGCTTAGGAATAAACGCTGGTCACGATTTGAATAGTCAAAATCTTCGATACTTTTTTCAGCATGTGCCAAACCTTTTGGAAGTTTCTATTGGGCATGCATTAATTTCGGAAGCACTATATCTTGGTTTAGAAAACACGGTTCAACTTTATTTAAGGCAGCTCAATGATATTGTTTGAAAGACATTTTGGATCGGGCGAACCACTAATTATTCTTCACGGATTATTTGGACAAAGCGATAATTGGACAAGTATTGCTCGGAAACTGGGAGAGCATTTCAGCGTTTATACCCTAGATTTAAGAAACCATGGGCAATCGGGGCATGATAATGCGATGAACTACGATGTAATGGCGGATGATCTATTGGAAACTATTGATTATTTCGGGATTCAAAAAATGCATCTCATAGGACATAGTATGGGAGGTAAAGTAGCTATGCTATTTGCACTCAAGTATCCCGAACGGCTCCAGAAATTAATCATTGCAGATATTGGTCCGCGCTTTTATGAACCTCATCATCAAAAAATC